>JBJYXQ010000310.1:0-2798 GCA_046260035.1 Anaerolineae bacterium | reverse complement strand
GACGGGCGCGATCTGCAAGCCGTCGTAGGCCGGGCGGATGCCCAGGATCCACTGCGTGATGGCGACGTAGTTCCACGCGGCGGTGCCGGTGAGCCACGAGTTCTTCGCCTCGCCGTGACGCGGGTTATCGCGCCCAGCAATCGTTTGCGCGTAGACGTAGGGTTCACTGCGGTGAATCTCGCTGATGCTCTCGCGCGCGGCAGGGCAGATGCGCTTGTAGTAATTGAAGGCCTGATCACCGTGCCCCACAATCGCCTCCGCGATCATGATCCACGGGTTGGTGTGGCAGAAGATGCTGGCGTTTTCCTTGAAGCCGGGAGGGTAGGAGCTGATCTCGCCCAATTGCAGGTAATAGCGCGAGAACGCCGGTTGTTGCAGCACGATGCCGTGGTCGGTGGCCAGGCGCTCGTTGACTGAGGCCAGCGTGGCCTTGGCTTTGCCATCATCTAGCCCGAGACCTGCCATAACGGCCACGCCCTGCGGCTCGATGAAAATCTGCCCTTCTGCGCACTCGTGCGATCCGACTTTCTCACCAAAGGCGTCGTAAGCGCGCAGGAACCACGCGCCGTCCCAGCCGTGCTCCCAGACGGTCTTTTCCATTTCCGCGGCTTTCTGCAGATACCACGACGCGGGCTGCAGGATGAAGGATTCTTGCATCTTCCCTCTTGCCTCTTGCATCATCGCCATCTCATTCGCCGCGAGGATGAACAAGACCGCGATAAGAATTGACTCCGCCACCGTGCCGTCTTTCTTGAGCGGCGCCACCTGGAAGGATTCGCCTGGCTCGGCAGAGAAAACGTTGAGGTTCATGCAGTCGTTCCAGTCGGCGCGCCCGATGAGCGGCAGCCCGTGCGGGCCGAGGTTTTTCAGCGTGTAATTCATCGCGCGCTCCAGGTGCTCAGCAAGCGGCGCCTCGGTGCCGGGTTTGTTCTCGTAAGGCACCGGTGCGTCAAGGATGGCCCAATCGCCGGTTTCCTTGATGTAGGCGACGACCGCCAACGGCAGCCAGAGCGGATCGTCGTTGAAGCCGCTGCCCACGGCGTCGTTGCCGCGTTTGGTGAGGGGCTGGAACTGGTGATATGCACCACCGCTCTCCAACTGCGTCGCCGCCAGGTCAAGTAGCCGTTCGCGGGCGCGCTCCGGCGCCTGGTGAACGAAGCCGAGCAAGTCCTGGCTGGAATCGCGGAACCCCAGCCCGCGTCCAACGCCGGACTCGAAGTAGGAGGCCGAGCGCGACATGTTGAACGTCACCATGCACTGGTAAGCGTTCCACACATTGACCATGCGATTCGTCGATACATCCGGCGTTTCTACCTGATAAACGCCGAGAATGTCATCCCAGTAAGCGCGCAGTGCCGCGAAGGCCGCATCCACCACCTCCGGCTTGAGATATTCGGCGATGATGGGTTTCACCGTGCGCTTGTTGACAATCTGCGAATCCGGCGGATCGAACTTCTGATCGCGCGGGTTCTCCTGGTAACCGAGAACGAAAATCACCTGGCGCGACTCGCCCGGTTGCAGCGTGAGTTTGACGTGGTGCGAACCGATTGGGGCCCAACTGCGCGCTTCGGAATTGGCCGATTCGCCGCGCTCGACCACAACGGGCTCATCCCAACCCCGATACGGTCCCAGAAAGTCGTCGCGGTGCGTGTCGTAGCCCGCGAGCGGTTCCGAGCAGGCGAAGTAGGCGAAGTGATCACGACGCTCGCGGTATTCCGTCTTGTGGTAGATCACGCCTTCGTCGATCTCCACCTGCGCGATGTTGAAATTACGCTGGTAGTTCGTCGCGTCGTCCTGCGCGTCCCACAGACAGAACTCGATCAGCGAGAAAATCGACAGATCGGCGGATGCTTCGCGTTGATTCGTCACGGTCAATTGCCAGACTTCGAGATTCTGGCCCAACGGCACGAAATAGCGTGTCTCGGCCTCGATCCCATGATTTTGCGATTGGATGACCGTGTAGCCCATCCCGTGGCGGCAGGTGTAGCTGTCCAACGGCGTCCGCGTGGGCTGCCACGAAGGCGACCAGAACGCGCCTGTGGCGTTATCGCGCAGATAGATGTAGCGCCCGCCGAAATCCCACGGCACGTTATTGTAACGATACCGCGTGATGCGTCGCAGCCGCGCATCGCGGTAGAAGGAATAGCCACCCGCTGTGTTGGAAATAAGGCCAAAGTACGCCTCGCTACCCAGGTAGTTGATCCATGGTAACGGCGTATCCGGCTGCGTGATGACATACTCGCGGTTTCGATCGTCAAAGTACCCGTAACGCATAATGCAACTCTCCTTATCCCGATGTTGAGTAACGCTTCAATGATGACAAAACACAGAGACACAGAGAACACAGAGTTTTTTTGTATTTTTTCTGTGAACTCTGTGTCTCTGTGTTAAAATCTCCACACTTAACCGATGAAGCTCGCCATGGCAGCAGCGACGCCCACGCCCGGCTCGAAGGCGTAGCCACACCCCGCCAGCCCGGTTTCGAGCGCGCCGATCGTCGCCAGTAGATCGCCCTGGTTGACGACGCCCATGTGCCCGATGCGGAAGTATTCCGCCTTGATTGCCGGATGCAAGCCACCCGCCAGGATCACACCCGCAGCCGTGACCTTCGGCAGCAAATCCGTCCCGGCGACGCCCGCGGGATAGCGCGGCGCCGTCATCGTGTTGGCGGCGACGTCCGGCGAAAGCGGGACCTGTCCCAATCCCAATGCCGTAACCGCCGCCTTGCACGCTTTGCTGATGGCCCGGTGACGGGCAAAGCGCGCTTCCATCCCTTCCTGCAGAATGATCCTCAAGCT
>JBJYXQ010000309.1:3598-5343 GCA_046260035.1 Anaerolineae bacterium | reverse complement strand
ATTTTCATATTCTGCACCTCCTCAGAAATAATTCTTTTCAACGTAACGTTTGAACGTTGATGTGTTAGCTTTTGATCCAGCGATCGGGAGTCAGCGCCTTACCCTATTTGGATAAGTACAAACGCTGAAACCCGATGCTGGCGACTCACTGATCCAAGCTGATGGCTGAACATCCTAAAGAGTGGCGTTTGACCTTCAGCTTTTGAATCAGACTATAGGCATAGCATACCCGATTTACACGCAGAAATCTTTAAGGGCAGCCATGAATTACTTTAAGGGGAGCTTAAGAACAGCCGAGAGCGTGAGACGTGATGCGTAATGCGTGAGTGGTTGATCACGCTTCGCGCATTATGTATCACGTGCATTGACTTGTCGGACGGGCAAGGTATAGTCAGAACGTTCACAAACTATGATCGATTGGAGCTATACGATGCAACCCTGGAAAACGCTTGCGCGGCGAACAATCCTAAATCACAGTAAGTTTCTCGCTGTCGAAGAACACACGGTTGAGATACCCGATGGACGGATTATTGATCATTGGCCCTGGATTATCACGCCGGATTATATTAATGTGACAGCGGTGACCGAGGAGGGCTTGTTTCTGTGCTTCCGCCAGACGAAGTATAGCGTGGAGGGGATATCCCTCGCGGTAGTGGGCGGCTATCTGGAATCTGGCGAAAACCCACTAGAGGCAGCTAAGCGCGAACTACTCGAAGAGACTGGTTATGAAGCAACCGAGTGGCTTGCGTTGGGCCGTTATCCTGTGGATGGCAATCGCGGCGTAGGCGTAGCCTATCCATTTCTGGCGACGGGGGCGCGCCGTGTGACAGAGATCGATGCCGATGATTTGGAGGAGCAAGAGCTATTGTTGCTCTCACGTGCCGAGGTAGAGACTGCCTTGGACGCAGGGGAGTTCAAGTTATTGCCATGGGCGGTAGCCGTGGCGCTCGCATTGCGACAGATAAAGTGAAAATCGAAGATATCAGCCGCACAAAAAAAGCGCCGTGATATGGACGTATCACGGCGCTACAGGAGGAAATCCTGCGTGCAAAGTGTCCCATTACACCATTAGCACGCTGATGGAAGAAGAATACAATCCAAGGGCTCATTAGCTGGCCCCAGATAGAGCTTTGCATTGATGGACGCTAAGATCGCTCGGAAACGTTCACCAAGTGAAACCTTGGGTCCGCGAGCCATTGCCGCTAGACGATATTGTCGAGCTTCTTTCAGTAACTCTTGATGATGTGCCTTGCTATACTCTAGGGCCTCGTAGTCGTTATACATTTTACTCTCCTTTCATATCCAATTCATTCTTACTCGGATGGTGGAGATGTTGGATTGGTTTAACCTATATTTATACTATTATTATGATATAAATATAACAAAATAGCAATAGTACTTTAGTACTATTCTCCGTTTTTATCCGCTGGGTCATATTTGCGTGTTTAGGCATAAGGGGATAAACTATGGGCATAAATAGCCACAATTTCTATGAGGGTGTTGTTGGATCGAATTGGTGAAGAGAGCTTCATCGTGTCAAGGCCTTGCCTATCACGGTTAGCCTTCTGTGAGGGCGCCGTAGAGAGTTGGCTATGAATGTGATTGACACCCACACGCTTGTCATTAATCAAACGCTCAGCTATGCTCTGTGTACCGGTGTAATTGCGCTGCTGTGGTATCAGAACCGTCATCGCTTTGCCGGACTGGGTCTCTGGCTGGCGTGTTTTGTCATGCATACGCTCGGT
>JBJYXQ010000309.1:0-3498 GCA_046260035.1 Anaerolineae bacterium | reverse complement strand
CTCTTTTTCATTGCTGTGACGTTTAGCCTGTTATTGATGCTGAATCGCCGTTTGCTTGTGGATGTTCAGACGCACCAGACTGCGTTGCAAGAGGGTGAAGCGCGCTACCGGCAGTTGGTCGATCTTTCGCCAGACGCGCTGGTCGTTTACCGTGACGGCATTGTCGTCTTTGCCAATGTTGCTGCCGGAACCTTATTTGGTGCAGCCGTGCCGGATGAATTGCTCGGTAAGTCGGTCTTCGATTTTGTTCATCCCGACTATCTTAATTTGTCACGACAGCGTATGGTTACGACACTCACCACTGGCGAGGTTTCCCCGCCGATTGAGGAGAAATTATTCCGCCTTGATGGTTCCATCATCGATGTCGAGGCAACGACTGCTCGGTTTAACTATGAAGGCCGACCGGCCTTGCAAACGCTGGTACGCGATATCACGGCCCGCAAGCAGGCCGAAGCCGCGCTGCGACAGAGTGAAGCGCGCTGGCAGTTTGCCTTGGAAGGCGCTGGCGATGGCGTCTGGGATTGGAATCTGCAGACCAACGAGGTTTATTTCTCGCGGCAATGGAAAACGATGCTTGGGTATGCCCCGTATGAGATCAAGGATGAACTGGACGAGTGGCTTAGTCGCATTCATCCGGAGGACGCGGCAGGCTGTCAACAGGATTTGGATGCCTACTTGAGCGGCGAGGTATCAGTTTACCGCAATGAACACCGCCTCTTGTGCAAGGACGGAACATACAAATGGATTCTTGATCAGGGCAAGGTCATTCAGTGGACCGACGATGGCGAACCCCTGCGTATGATCGGCACGCATCATGATATCGATGAGCGTAAAAGGTCGGAACAGGCTCTGCGTGCCAGCGAGGAACAATATCGCTTTATCACCGAAAGCATCAGCGACGTCATCTGGACACTTGATGTCGAGATGTTGCGCTTCACGTATGTCAGCCCCTCGGTGGAACGCCTCCGTGGTTTTACCCCTGAAGAGGTGATGGCCGTACCGATGGATGCTTCCTTATCTTCCGAACATGCGACCTATGTTCATCGTATGTTGGATGACCAGTTACCTATCTTTCTCGCCGATGAAGAGGCTAGCCGGACTCAATCTTACATCGAAGAGGTGCAACAACCCTGCAAAGATGGAAGTCTGGTGTGGACAGAAGTACTGGCCAGACTTGTTCGCAATCCCCATACCGGACGTATCGAGATCCACGGTGTTACGCGTGATATCTCTGAGCGCAAGCGGGCCGAAGAGATTATCCGGCTGCGGCTGCAATTGTTGGAATTCTCTACCGACCATTCCCTAACCGAACTGATGCAGCGTGCTTTGGATGAAATCGGGAGATTGACGCGCAGCCCGATCGGTTTTTACCATTTTGTTGAAGATGATCAGAAAACCCTTTCGCTCCAGGCATGGTCTACCCGTACCCTGGAGGAATTCTGTAAAGCGGAAGGCTCGGGCATGCATTATGATATCGATCAAGCCGGGGTATGGGTCGATTGTGTCCACCAGCGCAGACCCGTTATCCACAATGACTACATTGCCCTGCCGCACCGTAAGGGTATGCCGCCAGGTCATGCCCAAGTCAAACGAGAGTTGGTTGTGCCTACTATGGCTGATGGGCGTATCGTGGCGATTCTAGGTGTCGGCAACAAACCGGTGGATTATGACGAACAGGACGTGGCGTTGGTAGCTTATGTGTCCGACGTCATCTGGAACATCACCGAACGCAAGCGGGCCGAGGAAACACTCCAGCAGAGCAAGACCCTGCTGGAACAGACAGTCCAGGCACTGGAGGATCGCGAACGCTTCCTGGCAACGTTGAACGACGTCACCTATGTCGCACTGGGGACGCCGGACCTGCGCACGATGTTGCAAGTTCTCGCCGACCGGCTTGGTCAGTTGTTCAGCGCTGACGGTTGCTACATCACCTTGTGGGATGAAGTGACCCAGTCCGTCAAGCCGGCTGCCGCCTATGGTTTCTTACGTGATACCTATCCCAGACAGGCTTCAATCGTGAAGAGATCGGCTAACCCGCATGAGTTGACGATGACTGAATCGGTGCTGCTTGCCGAGCATGCCCTTGTCGCGGAGGATGTGTTTAATACCCCCTATCTCAGCCCCCGTATCGCGGCTATGTATCAAGCGCATTCGATGATCGGGCTGCCACTCATCTCTGGCTCGCGCAAGTTGGGCGCCGCTCTGATTGCATACGAAACGCCGCATCATTTTACAGTAGATGAGGTTGCGCGGGCGGAACAGACAGCCCAGCAGATTTCCCTGGCGGTGGCGAAATCTCTGCTGCTGCGCGAGTCGCAGTCGCTCTGGCGCGAAGCAGAGACGTTGCGCGAGGCGGCGTTGACGCTTACCAGCGCTCTGGATCATGATGAGGTGATGGATCGTATTCTGGCCCAGTTGCAGCAAGTGGTGCCCTACGACACAGCTTCTGTTCAACTGCTGCGCGAGGATCCCGATGGAGGAAAGCTCTGGCTGGAAATCGTCGGTGGGCGGGGATTCACCAATTGGGAGCAGATTCTCGGTGTTACCTTTGATCCTGAGCAAACGGATAACCCCAATCATGAGGTCATACGTAACCGAGCGCCGGTTATTGTTGATGATGGACCAGCCGTGTACGGGGGGTTTCATCAGTCTCCCCATGCCGAGGCGGGCATCCGTTCCTGGCTTGGTACACCGATGTTCGTGGGTGATCGACTGATCGGGATGATTACCCTCGACAAGACGGAGCCGGGGTTCTACACCCAGGATCATGCCCGACTCGCCGAGGCATTTGCAGCTCAAGCAGCTGTTGCTATCGAGAATGCTCGATTGTACCGAGCGTTGCAGGATCACGCCGGGCAGTTGGAGGCGCAAAATCTGGAACTGCGCAAGCTCACCCTGGCGATTGAGCAAAGCGGGAGCATCATCGAGATCACGGATGCTGCGGGCTTGATACAGTATGTCAATCCTCGTTTTGAAAAAATCACCGGCTATACAGCAAGCGAGATGTTAGGACAAGATCATAGTCGTTTGCATTCTGGTGAGCAGGACGACGAATTCTACCAGACCTTATGGGAAACCATCAGCAATGGACAGATCTGGCGTGGCGAATTCCGCAACAAGCGCAAGGATGGCCCACCATGGAATGGCGCGCTGTATTGGGAATCTGCCACCATTGCACCTGTGCAAGACGATACCGGGCAAATCACGAATTACATCGCGGTCAAGGAGGATATCACCGCGCGTAAAGAGGCAGAAGAGGCTCTGCGTCGCAATGCTGAACAACTGGCAGCGCAAAATGCCGAATTGGATGCCTTTGCGCACACCGTCGCACACGATCTCAAGAACCCCTTGGGCCTGGTGATTGGCTATGCCCGCTTCCTGGAGACAGCGTATGATACATTGTCTCCCGACGAAATCCATCTCTCACTGAGGACGATGCTCCGTTCCAGCGAGAAGCTCGACAGTATCATCAGGGAATTGCTGCTTTTGGCTGGGGTA
>JBJYXQ010000308.1:0-1743 GCA_046260035.1 Anaerolineae bacterium | reverse complement strand
CACGGGTAACCCGTGGATCCAGACGCCACACATCGACGCTTTCTACGACGAAGCGGTGCGATTGACCGACTTCCACGTCTCGCCACTCTGCACGCCGACGCGCGGCGCATTGATGACGGGCCATCGCCCGACGCGCAATGGCGCGTGGGCCACGTGCTGGGGCCGCTCCATCCTCCGCAAGGATGAGGTCACGATGGCCGACGTCTTCGCTGCCAATGGCTACCGCACGGGGATGTTCGGCAAGTGGCACCTGGGCGACAACTACCCCTATCGCCCGCAGGATCGCGGCTTCCAGCACGTCGTCGCGCACAAGGGTGGTGGCGTGGGGCAGACGCCCGATTTTTGGGGCAACAACTATTTCGACGATACGTATTTCCACAACGGCGAACCCGTCGCCCACGATGGTTACTGCACCGACGTCTGGTTCGAGGAAGCGCTGAAGTTCATCGATGGCGTGAAGGATGGCCCGTTCTTCGCCTATATCTCCACCAACGCGCCGCACAGCCCCTACCTCGTCGCCGACCGCTACAAAGCGCCCTACGTGGACAACGCTGACATCCCCGAACCGGCGTTTTACGGGATGATCGCCAACATCGACGAGAACGTGGGTAGGCTGGTGCGCTATCTGAACGAAAACGACCTGCGCGAGAATACGATCCTCATCTTTATGACCGACAATGGTTCGAGCGGTGGGTGGACCGATGACGCGCGCGGCTACAACGCTGGGATGCGCGGTAAGAAAGGCTCCTATTACGACGGCGGGCATCGCGTGCCGTTCTTCATTCGCTGGCTTGCGGGGGGCATCGGCGGCGGGGCCGATGTGGACGACCTGATCCTGCACCTCGACCTGCTGCCGACCTTTATTGACCTGTGCAGCCTTGAATCACCGGACGGCATAACCTTTGACGGCGTCAGCGTGGCCGATCGGCTTACCGGCGCGGTGACGACGCTGTCGGATCGCATCCACTTTATCCAGTACCGGCAGGATACCGTTCCGCCAAAGAAGTGGGAGAACGCTGTGATCACGTCGCGTTGGCGGCTGGTCTACGGCACGGAGCTGTACGATATCAAAGCCGACCCGGGCCAGCAGCACGACGTCGCTGCGCGGCACCCGGATGTCGTCGCGGACTTGCGCGTAGCGCACGAGGCGTGGTGGGCGGAAATTGCACCCCGGCTGGACAAGTACTGCCCCATCAGCCTGGGCAACGACGCCGAGAACCCCACGCGCCTGGACGCGATGGACGTCCTGGGCGACGTGGCCTGGAATCAGGGCCACATCCTGATGGCGCAGCAGAGCACGGGCGTCTGGGCGGTGGACGTGGAGCAACCCGGCACGTATCGCTTCGCGTTGCGCCGCTGGCCGGAGGAACTCGATTGGCCCATCGACGCGCTGGCGCCGGACGAGGAAGCAGCGCGCATCCCCTACCCGCACACGGGGCAGGGCGTCGCCGTCCAGCCGATGCGCGCGCGCTTGAAACTCTTCGATCGCGAAGTAACTGTCGCTGTCCAACCGGGCGCGAAGGAAGCAACCTTTATCCTGGACGTAACGCAAACCGGCGTCACGCAGCTAGAAGCGTGGTTCATCGCAGCCGATGGTAGCGAGCAAGGTGCGTACTACGTCACAGTTGAACGCAGTTAGCCAGTTTCTCATTTCTCATTTCCAATTTCTAATTTTCGAGGAGATAACTATGACACAACCTATCAAAATCGGCATTGTTGGACTTGGGCGCGCGGGGTGGGGCA
>JBJYXQ010000307.1:0-9636 GCA_046260035.1 Anaerolineae bacterium | reverse complement strand
TATCTGGATTTCATCGAAAGCCACGTGAGTGGAAAGACTAAAGAAGAAACTATCGAACTCGCCGAGAAACACATCGCAGAGCTGGGATTGCCCCCCAAGATCCTGAACACGTATCCACACCAGTTATCCGGTGGGATGCGACAACGGGTTACGATCGCCCTGGCGGCGCTGCTGAAGCCCAGCATCATCATCGCTGATGAGCCGACGACAGCGCTGGATGTCGTCGTCCAGAGGGGCGTTGTGCAACTCTTGCAGGATATTCAAAAGAGACTGAAAAACACCATCATCTTGGTGACACACGACATGGGCGTCCAGGCGAATATCGCTGATCGGGTCGGCATCATGTATGCCGGGAAAATCGTCGAGGAATCAACCACTGAGAAGATTTACGGCGATCCACAGCATCCCTATACCCAATTCTTGATCAATTCACTGCCAAAGTTTGGCGACAAGTCGACCCGTGAAAGCGTGCCCGGAAGTCCACCTTCGCTTATCGATCTACCTAGCGGATGCCCGTTTCATCCCCGCTGTCCTCACGCTATGGGAATTTGTACGGAACAGACGCCAGACCTCGTCAAACTAGATACTGACCACAAAGTCGCCTGCTGGTTGGTTGGAGGAGAGCATGGACAAGCTTCTTGAAGTCAAGAATCTGACCAAAGTATTTACGATGGGGAGTATACTCTCAAGAGTCAGATTGACAGCCACCGACAATATATCGTTTTTCATTAAACCAGGCGAGATTTTTACCCTGGCGGGCGAAAGCGGCTGCGGCAAGACCACAACGGCCAAGATCATCCTGGGCTTCGAAGAACCGACGTCGGGCACGATCATCCACAACGGCAAGGATCGCGCAGAATCCCAGAGCAAAAGAGTATGGCAAGAAGAAGGGATACAAGCCATCTTTCAAGACCCATTCGGTACCTTCAATCCGTTGCGCGTCGTTGACCGTTATTTCTTCGAGACCCTCCGGAATTTCAAAATGGCGACAGCCAAGCAAGAAGCCATCGAGTTGATCGATGAGACACTGAGATTGGTGGGACTTACATACGACGAGTTCGCTGGGAAATACCCAAGCGAATTCTCCGGTGGCCAACTACAGCGCATTTCCATCGCCAGGGCTTTACTGACCAAGCCAGACTTGCTCATCGCTGATGAACCGGTCTCAATGGTTGATGCATCGTTGAGAATGTCGATCGTCAACCTGTTCAGGAGGCTCAAGGAAGAGACTGATCTGGGCGTGCTCTACATCACGCACGATCTAGCGACTGCCTACTACGTGAGCGAGCGCATCGCGATTATGTTTAGGGGCAATATCGTCGAAGTGGGGCCAGTGGAAAAAGTCCTAATGGAGCCCAAACACCCCTACTCGCAACTACTACGGGAATCGATCCCCGAAGCAGATCCGACAAGGCGCTGGAGCAAACGGATCAAGCTGTCCGAGACCGAAGAAGAAGAATATATGCGTGTGGGCTGCAAGTTCGCGGGACGTTGTCCCCATGTGATGGAGATATGCAAAGATCAGGCACCCAAGGATATTGACATTGACGGCGTGCTCGTCAAATGTCACCTGTATAACGGGGCCACAAAGGTTTGAGTCCAAGCCAAACCAGAACGCGCAACGCCAAACTGCCTGAGAGCCATAGCTTCTCAGGCAGTTTGTTTATGGTAGAATATACCAACTTTTGACTTTTTAGGATGAACGCGTGAAAACGAACCGTCGATCATTGTGGGGTAATCTTACGGAACGCATCCGCAGCCTGGATCTCTTTGCCACAAATGGCGTGCCGCGCCGCCACCACAAAGGGATGAAAATGTTCTGGTGGGACGGTCTGCTGGCGACCATCTCTGCCGCTTTTGTAGACACCTACGTCTCCCTGTACGCACTGGCATTGGGCGCGACCAGCACCCAAATCGGCACGCTTGCATCGGCGTCCAGCTTCCTCAGCGCACTGACGCCACTGCCCGGCGCAACGTTAGTGCAAAAACTTGGGCGGCGCAAACCCCTCATCGTGTGGATCTCGGCGCTGGCACGCTCGCTGATCCTGCTGGCAGCGCTCGTCCCCTTCTTCTTCACCGGATACACGGCCGTCTATGTCGTAATCGGGCTCTTCGCCTTGCGGGCGGGACTGAGCAACTTGATCCACCCGGCGTGGGTATCGATGACGGGCGAGGTCGTCCCCATACAGCACCGCGGACGCTACTTCTCAACGCGCAACATGTTTATGGCCCTGGCCTCAATGCTGCTCGTGCCATCAGCCGGACAATTGATCGACGGCGTGGGCGGACTGCCAGGGTACCAGATCAGTCTGGCGTTAGCCTTCACCGTAGGCCTGGCGTCCTCGTATGCCTATTCGCGCATCCCAGAAAAACCCCTCACGGTAGATCCACAAGCGCCGCGCCTCTCGTTCTGGCAAGCCCTACGCAGCAACCGCATCTTCTTGTACTTCACCATCATTATGATGCTCTGGACCTTCGGCGTCCAGGTCGCCGGGACGTACTTCACCGTCTATCAAAAGGATGTACTCCAATCGACGACCCGCCTCATTGGCCTGTTGGCAACGGTGTCCTCGACTACCAGCCTGATTGGCCAGCGCCTGTGGGGCAGGCTGATCGATCAACGCGGCTCGCGTTGGGTGATGACGCTGTGCGGGCTGCTTGTGCCTGTGCTTCCGTTCATCTGGGTTTTTGTCAACGAACCCTGGCAGGTCATCTTCATTTCAACGCCAAGTGGATTCCTGTGGTCTGGCTTCAACGTCGCTAGCTTCAATCTGTTACTGGAATTGCCCGATCAAAAACTGCGCACGCAGGCTTCGGCCAGCTACGCCACCCTCATCAACGTTGCCAGCATAGTGGCCCCGCTCATCGGAGGTCTCGTTATCAACCACTTCGGTTATCGCTGGGACTTCGGCCTCTCTGCATTTTTACGTATGACAGCGGCAGTTGCGTTTTTGATCTTGCTCAAGCCGTTTGGCAAAAACGAGGTGCGATATGCAGGAAGTAAGGAGCGGGAGATAAGAAAAACCACCACTGTTAAGACTGCAGACAATGTAACCGAAGACTATCAGACTGACGACTACACGACTAAGGACAACAAGACTATGACAACTTTCTGGACTTTGAACGATCAGCAGTATTTCGAAGCGCCTGGCCTGGCCGCGACGGTCTTCCACGACTTTTACCCCGAAGGCAAGCAGGGCGGACTCACACTCATCCAGCACGGCGAACGCGTGGCCGCATGCGGCGACGTGCGACTGGAGCCTACGCCTGGCCAATGGCGACCGCTGCCCAAAATCGCTGAGCGGCAGGTAGAGGGCGAATGTGTCACTGTCCCCGCGCACTTCGAGGAAGCGGACATCCACTATACCGTGCGTATCTGGCCAGAAGACGAGAGCTTGCGCGTCGCTGTAGATCTAGCCAAGCCACTACCACCCGAATGGGAAGGTAAGATCGGTTTCAACCTGGAACTATATCCCGGCGCACTCCTCGGCAAGACGTTCATTCTAGGGACGACGGCGCGCGTTTTCCCGCAACAGGCTAACGGCCCGGTGCAACGCATCGATGATTGCCCCCACTGTCCGGTTCCTCTCGCGAACGGTCCAACGCTGACCGTTGCGCCCGAAGACCCATTGCAACACTTGATCATCGAGTCCCTGGGCGGTGAAATCCTCCTCTATGACGGGCGGGATACCGCCGCCAACGGTTGGTTCGTCGCCCGTGAAGTCATCCGTTCTGGCGCAACAGAGAATGCGCTCGAATGGCGCATCACGCCCCACAGCATCCCAGGGTGGCGGCGCGATCCCGTCATCTGCATCTCACAGGTGGGCTACCATCCCGATCAAGTGAAGCAGGCCATCCTCGAACTTGATCCGCGCACGGAGACATTGGACACTGCCGTTCTCAAGCGACTGGATACCGACGGCTTCACCACTGCCTGGGCCAACACACCGGCGCGGTGGGGGCGCTGGTTGGCCCACGAGTACGCAATCTTCGACTTCAGCACCGTGCGCGAGCCGGGGATGTACGTGGTCCAGTACGGAGAACAACGCACCCCACCCTTCGCTATCCACCCCGAAGTCTACCAGCGCGACGTCTGGCAACCAACGCTGGAAACCTACTTTCCGGTACAGATGTGCCACGTCGAGGTACGCGACGGGACGCGCGTCTGGCACGGCGCGTGCCATCTCGATGACGCGCTGCAAGCGCCCGCACCCCACGTCCACTTCGATGGCTACCATCAATACGATGCGACCGAGACACCGTATACGCCCGGTGAGCATATCCCTTACCTGGACGCAGGCGGTTGGCACGATGCCGGTGATTACGACCTGGCGGCAGGATCGCAGGCGCGCACCACGCACACACTCTGCCTGATCCGTGAACTGTTCGGCGTAGACACCGACCAAACCTCGGTGAAACAAGACGAGAGACTGGTGCTGCTCCACACGCCCGACGGTGTTCCCGACATCGTCGAACAGGTGGCGCACGGCGCGCTCAGCCTGCTCTCCGGCTACCGGGCAACGGCAGATACGGAGCATCCACATAGCTTCCATGGCATCATCGCTGCGACGCTGACGCAGTACGCCCACCTCGGCGACGCCGCTACGATGACGGATAACCGCATCTACAGTCCGTCGCTCGCCCCCGGCCAGATCCGGACCGGCCAAGTCCGGGGCGATGAAGCCGGGCGCATCTACACCAGCCACAACGATGACCGCTGGGCTTTTACTAACCACGACAGCGCGCTCGAATACATGGTCGCGGCGGCGCTCGCGGCGTCCAGCCGCGTGCTGCGTGGCTACGAAGACGATCTCGCGGACGAATGCCTGCGCACAGCAATCCAGGTATGGGACTACGAACAAGCCCATGCGCCAGTCGAACAGCGTGGTGGCTACGTCCCGCGCGCTGTGGAGGCACAAGAGATCGTCGCAGCGGTAGAACTGCTACTCACGACCGGAGAGGATCGCTTCCGTGCGCACTTGCTGGAAATGCAACCCGTTCTCGAAAACGTTGCCCGGTGGGTCGGCGGCGCGGTCGCCCGCGCACTGCCCATCATCGGCGACGAGGCTTTCACCGCCTCCTTCCGCGCCGCAATCGCTGCTGGCAGCGCCGAATTCGCGGCGGAACTGGCGTCCAATCCCTTCGGCATCCACTGGCGGCCACACGTCTGGGGCGAGGGATGGAAGATTCAACAGTACGCCGTCGAGCTATACCAACTCTGGCTGGCCTTCCCCGATCTGGTCGACCGGGAAATCATTCTACGTGTGGTCAACTACGTTCTGGGATGCCACCCGGCATCGAACGTTTCGCTCACGTCGGGTGTGGGCGCTAAGTCGATCACGACGGCCTACGGTGTCAATCGCGCCGAATGGTCATACATCCCCGGCGGTATGGTCTCCGGCGTCGCCCTCATCCGCCCGGACTTCCCCGAACTCAAGGATCCGTGGCCCCATCTTTGGCAACAGACGGAGTACGTGATGTCTGGCGCGGCGAACTACATTTTCTGTATATTGGCAGCGGATAGGATGTTGAATTCAGAAAAGTAAGTATTAGGAGGGCATTTCGATGAAACAACTATCACGTGAAGCACAGACGAATGCAAAGGCATTCATTAGGCAGTACGCGAGACCCTTGGAACAACGAATTTACGCGTACTTGTTTGAGGATGGCGAAAAAGACGCGATTTTCGAGGTGCTGGCGGCATTCCAGAATCCCGATGGCGGCTTCGGCAACGCACTCGAGCCGGATTTACGTCTGCCGGATTCGTCCGTCCTGGCGACGACGGTAGGATTGCAGGTTCTGCGGGAATTCGATGCGCCCGCCGATCACCCACTGGTGCGCGGGGCGCTGCGCTATCTACTGCAGACCTACAACCCCGTCGCCGAGGTCTGGCCCATCACTCCACCGAACACGGATGAAGCCCCGCACGCGCCGTGGTGGACCTATGGCGAGGACGTGGTGACAATGTGGGACGGCTACCTGGTTAACCCGCGCGTGGAAATCGCCGGCTACTTGGTAAATTACGCGCCATCAGGTCTGCCCGCGTGGGTATTGCAGCGGCTCATCGACGCGGTGGTAGCCTACCCGAGCGAGCATCCCGACAAATTCGGCATGTTCGACTTACTCTGCTACGACCGCCTGATCAAAACGCGCGCGCTGCCGGAAGATACGCGGGATGTCCTGATCGACAAACTTACGCCGCTAGTGGATCAACTTGTCGTCAAAGATCCTGCCGAATGGGAAAAGTACAATCTTATGCCACTGGAGTTGGTCGACGCACCCGATTCACCTTTTGCAGCCGTGCTCGGCGACGTCGTTGCGCAAAATCTCGATTTCGAAATCGACCACCAACACGCCGATGGCTCCTGGAAACCCAAGTGGACGTGGGGTCCGCTATACCCCGATGTGTGGGGGCAGGCAAAACGGGAGTGGTCGGGTGTGATCACACTGCGGACGCTCAAAACGCTGCGGAATTTCGGAAGGTTAGCATAAATAAGTGGGGCGCACTTGGCGGATGGAGCATCCGCTTAATGTGCGCCCCACCTAACTGTATTTTATACTGGTAGCCCCACCAGCAGGCGGCTTTCCACATCTACCAGTGGATCCACTTCCTCCGCAGCCGCGGCGCTGGCGAAGACCAGACCAGGATTTTTCGACCGCAGTGCGCGTGTCAACACATTGAAGCTGCGGGAGACATTGCGCTCGCGGAAGCTCGCCCCCATCTGCGCCCATTCCTGCACGACCTGGGCCAGGCCACGCCGAGCGCTTGCTATACATGCGAACAACTCTTCGGCAGTGTAGCCCTCGGCATATCCGTGACGCACGACACTCGTCACGCCACACTCGTCCGTGACGAGGCCCCGTCCGCCGACAAGCCAGGCGAGTTGCTCTAACCCCACGCCGCGCGTCTTGACCATCAACCGCTGTGGCCCTAGATCGCTGTCCAGGTAATCCGCACCCGAGGCGAGGGCTTCAGTAATGGTTTCGGTATACTTCTGCCAGAGATCGGCATCCGCACTCGTCGGCTCCTCCGGTTTCCGCAGCGATGCGCCTACGAACGGGCTCAACGAGGCGCCCGACGCCTGCGCGACCGCAAAGCCGCGGTGCATCAGCCTCTCCAGGATAGACATAGTGGTCTGGATGCCATCCCGTGCGAGTACTTTGCGCAGTGCATCTGCCAGGGTCACGCGGGTGATGAAGCCACCCGGCGCAGCAACGGGCTCTTCCACGAGTTGGGAGACTTCTGTCAGACCTTCCGGAGTGAGACCAAGCCTGGCCAATCCCCACAACATATCAAGCGAAGGTATTAGAGAAGTCACCAGACCGGGATCGCGAGCGAGATGCCCGGCCACGGAGAGCTTTTCGCCCGCTTCGCGTTGCGCGGCCTCGGTGATGGGCAGTGACACGGCGACCTGATCGCCATCGAAGTCGCCGTTGAGCCAGAGGCACAACAACGGGTGCAGGTGTATCGCGTTGCCGGGAACGCGTACTGGATGGAATGCCAACAGCGCCGTCGGCATGAGGGTAGGTGCGCGATTGACGATAATCCACGACCGGGCCATCACTGCATCGAGCGTCTGCGCAGCCGTTTCACTGCGAGCGGTCACGGCATCACCATCTCCGTCCAGCTCGCGTGTCACGAGCGGCCCGAAAAGCGCCCAGGCCATTTCATCAGGCAGGCCTACCTGTTCGAGGCTCAGTTCAGCATCTGGCGTGATGACCGTTCGCCCACTGAAAGCCAAACGCTCGGAGAGTCGCATATGCGCAGGGATAAGCAGTGCATCGAAGAACGCCTGCACGCGGCTTTTGAGCTGTTCCGTGGCGCTCTCCACCAGTTTTTGGGGTGCATGTCCCTCCAACATCCGTGCTAACCGGTCGTTGGCCTCTACCAGCGCGGTGTAGACGACGGGCGCTGTCTCTGGGACGTGTTGCCATCCGCCTGGGGGCGCAAGGAGACTCCAGATATCGTCATTCCCCTCTGCCAGCACGCCAGGAACACCGATTTCGGTCAATTGGCGTTCGGCCAACCAGGGATGCGGAACCGGTCGAGCAAGTTTGAGGGCACCATCTACGGGCGGCGCAAAGCGAAACACCAGCCGTTCCCCTTCCAATGTTGCTTTGATCCCGGCTACGCGCAATCGATGCATCAAGTCAGCGAACACCGGTGTGGGTACTCCGGCCTGTTCCACCGAGCCAGTAGCCACACGCGCAACCAACTTGGATGCGTCAGGTCGCCGCACGGAGCGCGTGTTGAGGTTTTCGCGGATATTCTCGAACGCACCCAGATCCCGCAGCATGTAGTTCTCCATTTCACCCTGCACCTGACCCCACTGTCCATCCGTGTAGATGTGCAGCTTGTCCTGCGCCAGGTGATGGAGTCGCCCCCAGTAAACGATACCGACGGTACTCGGTTGTTCGAGCACAGGGCCATTCTTTCCGGCGATCAGGATTTCCATGCCAGATTCGGGCAATCCCGCTTCAATCAGGCGCGCGCGCAGAGCCTCTGCCGAGGGAGCAGCGAAGGGAGGGGCAATGACAGGTTGGCCTTCACTCTGCGCGATGCGGCCTAGAACAGCTTCACGAACCTGTCCAAAGTTGAGTCGCCGGTGCAGGCTGGCAAAGGTGTAGATGATGTCCACCGGTGTCCCATCGGGAAGATGAGGCATTGCGTCATCGGGTAGGATTTGGCCGATGACACCTTTTGTGCCTTGACGATTGCTCATTTTGTCACCGATTTGCAGCGGATAGGGCGTGTCAAAACGCCGCGCGCACGACTCACTGACCACCAGGCTGTCCTCGAGCGTCCCCGTGCCCCACGAAATGAATGCCGTCAGCAAATTGCGCCCGTTCCAGAAATGCGGCGCGTCCGGCTCGTTGCCGGTCTGTACCAGGGCCGGTTCGGGCGTCGATTGTGGAATCCACTGGCGCAGCATATTCGCGCCCATCAGTGAACGGTTAGGATCATTGTGTTCCAGGAAAGGGATCATCGCGGCGGACAAACCCAGAGCGGCTTGTGGACGTTCATCAAGCACGACAAGCTTACCGTTCTGGATTTCTGCACCTAGGGCAACACGCAACACCCGACCAATGTTTGGGCCTTCCGGCGTTTCGAAGGGACAGACGCGCCCACGCTGCCCCGCTGCGATCACAGGCACGCCTTCTGGCAGCAGCAAGCTACGCAGGTGCGTCTGCTCGGCGAGCCAGTTGAGGGACTCAAGGCTCTGCGCTGTGTCGCGCAGCAAATCGGAGACCCATGTGTCCAGCGGTAGCCACGCCCGTGCTAGCGCGTCATCCCAGGGCAGGTCCACGGGAGCTTGTCCAAGCCGCGCGGCGATGGCGTCGTAAAGCTGCTCGCCAACGCAGCGAATGTTCGCCTGATCCAGTTCTGCACAGTCTGCCAGCGGTAACACAACTTTGTACGCGCCGCCAATCTTAAAGCGCCCCACCTCATCCGGTTGGGGAAGATCAAAGGTCACGATAACCGGGGATGGGGTCTGAGCAGAATGCCCGTTGGATGTCGCCGTCAATGTGACAGTGACACGGCAAGTGTACGTTCCGGTCGCTTCAACGACGTAGCCTATCAATGGCAGCCGTTCAGCCAGCAACGCCGGCAGCCGCTCGTTCAAAAACGCTTCG
>JBJYXQ010000306.1:0-2984 GCA_046260035.1 Anaerolineae bacterium | reverse complement strand
CTTCTGTGAGAGCTTCCTGAAAATCATCGTAGAGGATGGGCTTGCGCAGATAAAGCGTTGCGCCTTCATCTAGATTGTGTTCAGCCTCATCTGACCACGAGCAGAGGATGACGGGAATGTTACTCGTCTGGGGGTGGGCTTTGAGCTTCCCCAGGATTGCCAATCCCCTATCGCCGGGCGCGTCCAGTTCGACAATAACGACGACTGGAATTTCATGCAAGGCAATGCTGAGCGCGTCTTCGGCGAAGTGTGCCAGTACGATTGGACAGGCGGCTTTCTTCGCATACCGCTGCATTAAATAGCAAAAACTTGCATCGTCACCGATGACCATCAGGGGCGAGAGTAATGGAGAAGACATACCATCCTCATGATTCGTAATGCACGATTGGATATCTGGTATCCAATGATGACCGACACAGATCACCACAACCTGGCTATACTGTAGCATTTTATGGGAAAAAAGTCTTTCACTTTTCGGACGACTTCTTGCATTTTTCGGACAATTCCCATTTCGGGAACCCTTGCGAAGGTTACCAATGTGATTGTCTTCTAAAACCTTCGTGGGGGTTCTTAGTCGTTCATGAGGAGGTTTTCTCGCCGCTTTGAAATTCGCGCGGGGATACACCCATTTCCTGGCGGAATACCCGCGTGAAGTAGCCGCCACTGGAAAAGCCCACCGCCATCGCAACCTCGGTGATTGCCATGTCGCCGGCTTCGAGCAGGATTTTCGCCTGTTGGATGCGATACCGGTTCAGGTAGGTTATCGGCGTCACGCCCATTTCTTGCTGGAAGCACCGGGTCAGGTGGCGCTCGCTCAGCCCCACATGGGAAGCAATATCGCTGCGCGTGAGCGATCGCATATAGTTGGTGTGAATGTAGGCCATCGCTTTGTGAACCAGCCGTTGCACCTCAAGGACGGTCTTACGGCGGCGTGCTAACATCGTTTCGATGTGTTGTAGGGTTTCCTCTGTGCTGAATAGCCCCTTGCTCAGGATGCTGACCATCCCACGATTGAGTCGCGCCATATCGTCCTCGGTCAAGACTTGTGCGGTGAGGATGACCACCGGGATGCGCTGCGTTAGCGGGTTCTCGCGCATGGCTTCCAGGACGCCAAACCCGTCCAGTTCGGGCATCATCAGGTCCAACAGAACGAGATCAGGCTGTTCACGCTGTAGGATGTCCAGGGCTTCTCGCCCATTGTGCGCTTGCAGCACGTAATAGTGGGGCGATTGCGCCTGTACCATACGCGTGTGCATGGCCAAAATGTTGGGGTCGTCATCCACGATCAGAATTTTGCGGGCTTCTGGTGCATCTCCCTGGGGATCCAATAGCCCTTGGCCAAGCAGCATCTCGGCCAGTTGTGTTTTACCGAGTGGTTTCATCATAAAATCGAGAGGCAGCAACGCACCTTTGCCACCATCGCCGGATAAAGTATAGCAGAGCACTGGCACGTCGCGCGTGTGCGGATACTCCTTGAGCGTCCGCAGGATGTTCCAGCCGTGCGCGGCTGTCACCGCCTGATCCAGAATGACGGCGTCGGGCGCTCCACCGCACAGGAGTGTACGCCAGTCCGTTTCTGCGTCGACGGCGTGCATGACGATGTCGACGCCTTTATAGGCGAGATGTTCCTCGAGGCGTTGTCCCTGTGTTACATCTTCGGTGAGAAGCAGGACGTGGTCGCAGGCGGCGGTGTCGCTTTCGCCTGTGGCATCACGCTCCATCACCGGCAGCGTGAAGTAGAATTCGGCCCCACGTCCTTCTTCACCGGTGGAATGGACGCCGATGGTGCCCTGGTGCATTTCGACCAGCAACTTGCAGATCGCCAACCCCAGTCCGAGACCCCCATACCCGCGCGCGGTGGTGCGCTCCGATTGCCGGAATTCATCGAAGATCAGGACTTGTTCCTCGGGCGAAATGCCCAGGCCAGTATCACGGACCGAAATGGTCAAGGCCCTGAAAGCGTCAGTGTCCTTGGAAGCTCTAGCGGCGGCGTCGCATGTGGTCACGCGCAAACTGACTTCGCCCTGTGAGGTGAACTTAACCGCGTTGTTGATCAAGTTCAGGACGACCTGCCGCAGCCGCGTGCGATCTCCCCACACGCGAGGCAATTCGGCGGGGATATCGGTTTTCCAGTGCAGCGCTTTGTCCCGCGCGAGTTGGCGGGCGATCACGATGACCGGTTCGAGCATCTCGTCGATGTCTACGGCTTCGTAGCTCAACTGCAGTTGCCCCACTTCGATGCGGGTCAGGTCTAGCACGTCACGGATCAAGCCATCCAAATGCTGCGCGTTGACGTAAATGCGCTCCAAGTCCTCTTGCCGGTTGTTGGACGCCGCTTCGGGTTGCGTTTCGCGCAACAGCAGATCGCTCAAACCGGAAATGAGGTTCAAGGGCGTGCGCAGTTCGTGGCTGACCATCGAGAGGAAGCGACTCTTGAGACGATTGGCCTCTTCGGCCATCTGCCGTCTTTCTTCTGCCAGACGGCGTGCCTCCACGGCCTCTCGATACAGATTGACGCTTCTGAGGGCCGCCGCCAACTGGCGCACCACATCGGCACACGGTTCCAGGTTGCCTGAGTCGAAGGCGATGAAACCGGATGTACCGCCCTGGATGCGCAAAGGTAACAGCGCCAGGCTGAAAGGTGTGTCTGCCGGATACAGACCATCTGGCGGGAACTTTCGACTCAGAAAACGTTGTTGATCTTCATCCGTGACTGGCGGGGCTTGCACGACACTCCAGGCCACCGGATCCTCTCCCTCTGGCTCGTAGAAAGCGACGACTGCGTGTCCGATGCCGATCTTAGGCAAGCTATTGGGTAAGACCGCGAAGATGCCAGCTTCATCCTGGGCGGCGAGAAAGCTGGCTGTCATGCGTCCCATCTGATCAGCGACGTCGATCTGGTGTATCAGATGGCGCGTGTACTGCTCGTGTGCCATCTCGCTGATGACGAGTCTGGCCTGATCCAGCATCTCCTCGGCAAAGTG
>JBJYXQ010000305.1:0-5283 GCA_046260035.1 Anaerolineae bacterium | reverse complement strand
ACCACACAATCCAAATCCACCCGCTGGAAAACGCTGTTTGCCCTGGCCTTCGGCTACTTCATCGATCAGGGAGAGGGGCAGACGATTTCCGTCCTCTTTCCCACCATTCAGAGGTTGTGGGGATTGGATTACCAGGCGTTGGGCCTGATTGGCACCATCCGCAGCCTGTTGCAGGCACTCAGCGCGCCGTTCTGGGGCTATGCTGCTGACAAGCTGTCGCGCAAGCGCGTCATCATCTTCGGCACGGGACTGTGGGGCATCTGGACCCTCATCTGCGGGTTCACGCAAAACTTCGGCCAACTGCTCGCCGTCCGCGCCATCTCCGGTTTGGGATTGGGCTGCCTGATGCCGGCGACCTTCTCGCTGATGTCGGACACATTTCCGCCGCGCCAACGCGGACGCGCACTCGGCGTCTTGGAAGCCATCGGCGTGATGGGCATCGTCATCGGCACGGTGGGCCTGGGCTTCCTGGCAACGCCGACGCTGTGGCGTTGGGGCTTCTTCCTGCTCGGTGGATTCAGCGTGCTCTCCGGCGCGGTGGTGGCGCTATTGGTGACAGAACCAACGCGCGGAGCGGCGGAACCAGAACTGGCGGGGAAAATCACCGAGGAACAGGCCGCTCAGTACGCCATCAGACTCTCCGATGTACCGAAAGTGCTGGCGATCCCCACTATCTGGGTGGCGATCCTGCAAGGACTGGCAGGGAGCATGCCATGGGTCGTTTTGGGACTCTACCTCATCACTTGGATGGTGGACGTGCGAGGGATGACCGAGGCTATCGTCTTCGATCACCCCCATGGCAGCGCAACGTTAGCCTTCTCTGGCATCGTCATCGGGACGGCAATCAGCAACGTGATCGGCGGCATCCTCGGCGATTGGGCGGAAGGTCGGAATCCCAAGTATGGCCGGACAATCATCGGCCAGATCTCTATCTTTTGCGGGATTCCCTTAAGCTACATTATGCTCACCAGCGCGGTCACATGGGACTTCTGGCCGTTTTTCTTCCTCTGCTTTGTGACGGCGCTGCTCATCAGTTGGCCGGGCAAAGGCGCGAAGGAACCGATGATGCAGGGCGCGGTTCCGCCGGAACTGCGCGCCACGGCGTTCTCGATGACGACCTTCGTGGAAAGCGGATTTGCGGCGCTGGTGGCCCTCGTCGCCGGGAGGCTGGCCGACCAGATCGGCTTCACGCAGGCGCTGCTGTGGACGATCCCGTTCCCGTGGATCATCTGCTTCGTCCTCTACTCACTCTTCTACTGGGCCTATCCTAGGGATTCAGCGAAGCTGCGGGCATTAATGTCCGAGCGCGCCGCTGAGATAATGGTGAGTGAGTGACCGGATGAAGCCCCTTGATAAAATTCTAACCACAGAGGACACAGAGGCTTTTTAGTGGTCTCTCCGTGTGCTCCGTGTCTCTGTGTTTTGTTGGAGGATGCTATGCAAGTTGAGTTAATCGCATTGACACAGTATTTACAAGGGAATGGCACACCGGAGGAGTTGCTGGAACACGCCGGGCGAGTCTGTTATCGCAGCGAGAGCCGGGGAGATCCGGCGAAGTTTCTGCGAGCGCGGCTGCGCGAAGGCCACGAGAGCCTCATCGAGCACGCCAGCGCCACGTTCGAGATCAGTGGCATCAGTCGCGCGTGCTCGCACCAACTCGTGCGCCATCGTATCGCCTCGTACAGCCAGGAAAGCCAGCGCTACGTCGATATGTCCGATCCCGCGCTGGTCATCCCCGACGCGATTGCCGACGATCCGCACGCGCGGGCGGTATGGGACGGCTTCGTCGATCACGTCAAGTCGGCGTACCAGGAACTGCGTGAGTTGGGCGTGCTCAAAGAGGACGCGCGCTTCGCCTTGCCGAATGCCGCCGCGACGCGCATCATCGTCACGATGAACTTCCGCGAACTGCTGCACTTCTTCCGCCTGCGCATCAGCCCCGAGGCGCAATGGGAAATCCGCCAGATGGCAATCGAGATGCTGAAACGCCTCGCCCCGCACGCTCCGGCCATTTTTGGCACTGTACTGCGTGACCTGCGCACCGAACATCCTGAATTCTTCAAAGACTAGGCCTCAAAAACCAAAATAGACCTTTGCGACACTTCAACGAAGCCATCGACATCCTGCCCCATTCCATCTACGCGCAGGCACCTTGCCGCGTACCGCAAGAACGTTCCTCAAAACAGAAACCGCCATCCACAGACGCGTCCTCCGAATGACAAAACGTTTGAATATTTAAACAGTATTTCCGCCGATGTAATGGTTTTTTAACCTAAAATTGACGTGTTTGTGCTACAATGAGAAATATAGAAAGAGATCGACTGATCCAATAAACTTTGGTCGGAAGATCATGCCGAAAGTGGGACCGTCGGAAAATAACTGAGGGCTTAACGTTATGGGTGGCGACAGAGTGTTGGAAACTGGATTTGCTCCGGCTGAACGCGCATCGCAGCGCGAGGTCTGCACGCACTTCGATGCGTTGTCGGCAACGCCGCTGCTGCAAGACCTCATGCGCGCGATTCCTAATATCGTGCTGGTTCTGAATCAGAAGCGGCAGATTGTGTTCGCAAACGAGCGTCTCCTGGAGCATCTCCAGCTCCAGGATGTGCGTGAGGCTTTGGGGCAGCGCCCCGGGGAGTTACTCGACTGTATCCACGCTTCCGAAACGGAGGGTGGCTGCGGCACTACCCGTTTCTGCCGTCACTGCGGCGCGGTGCGCGCCATCCTCCAGGCACAACAAGGGCACATGGACATCCAAGAATGCCGCATCCTGCAAAGCGACGGGAAAGCGTTGGACCTGCGAGTATGGGCGACGCCACTCACCTTCAACGGCGAGAATTTCGTGATTTTTGCGGTGATGGATATCGAGGACGAGAAGCGCCGCGCTATGTTGGAGCGCACCTTCTTCCACGACATCCTGAACACCGCCGGCATCATCCGGGGAGCGGTAGAATTACTGCCAACGGCAGAGGAGCCTGAAACGACCCAACAACTGCAAGGGATGTTGTTGTCGGCGACCCGGCGGCTGATTGGCGAAATCGAAATGCAGAATGAACTGGTCGCTGCCGAACAAGGAGAGCTCCAACTCGCCTATGAGAACATCGAAGCGCGAACGTTTCTGCACGAGTTGGCCCGCATATACGCCACGCACAAGGTCGCCATCAAACGGCACATCGAGGTGACCCCCATCGCCGAGGAGATCATTTTTCAGAGCGATCCGCGGATGTTGGCGCGAGTATTGGGGAATTTGATCAAAAACGCGCTGGAAGCCTCAAAGCCCGGCGAGACGGTGACGCTCCACTGCGGACGTGTCGGGGACGCGGTGCGCTTCCTGGTGCACAACCCCTCGGTGATGCGCCCCGCGGTACAAGAACAGATTTTCCAACGATCGTTCTCCACCAAAGGCGAGGGACGCGGCATCGGCACGTACAGTATCAAGCTGCTGACCGAGCAGTATCTCCATGGCAAGGTGGCGTTCAAGTCCAAGGCCGGCGAGGGGACAACGTTTATAGTAACCTACCCGCTGCGTCCTCCGCGCAAATAACTGGAGTCCACCCTCTAGGCGTTCTCGAATCCCAACGCGCGCTCCCGCAGGCTGACGAAGCGGTTCTGCCCAATGATCACGTGATCCAGAACATCGACTTCCAGCAGCTTGCCCGCATCGACCAAGCGCCGCGTTAAGGCAATGTCTTCGGGAGAGGGTGCAGGATCGCCGGACGGATGGTTATGAGCCACAATCACGCCCATGCAGTTGCGGCGCACGGCCCCGCGAAACACCTCACCGATCCGCACCAGCGACGTGTTGAGGCTCCCCTTGTAAAGAATCTCCTGATCCAGCACGCGATTGCGGGTATCCAAATACAAAACCACAAAATGCTCCTGCTCCTTGTGGCCCAACAACGGAATGAGCAAGTTGGCGGCATCGGACGGTGCGCGAATCTGAAAGCGCTCTTCGGGACTTTCGGCCATCAATCGGCGGCCCAGTTCCAGCGCGGCGAGGAGCTGCGCGGTCTTGGCGGGACCTATACCACGCTCAGCGGCAATTTGCGCGAACTCCGCACGCGCCAATCCCGCCAGGCCATTATACTGCGCCAACAGCCGTGTCGACATCGCGATAACATTCTCGTCCTTGATGCCGGTGCGGAGGATCAGGGCAATCAGTTCTGCCGTGGAGAGCGCCTGCGGCCCGACGCGCTCCATCCGCTCACGCGGGCGTTCTTCTTGGGGCATGTCTTTGACGGTTACGTAGGTCATCTTTGGTCTTTCCCTCCTACACCGAAATCATCCTACCTTTTCCAGGCAGAGAAAACTGCGCTGAGTGTAGCGAAAGCCAGGTGGTTGTCAAGCAAGTAACACGACCAGTTCGCTAGCACAGACGGGGCTTTTGCGTTTGATTTTTGTTAAATCCTGCTTAAAATCTACTGGTAGGTATCTGCTTCATTCGCGCATCACGTCATACACGCACACGCGCAAATTTTTATACTAAAGAGGAGAATAATGTCGAAGAAATTGAGATTTGGTTTGATTGGATTGGGTGAAATCGCCTATAGTTCCACTGGACACGTGTTTCAGCAAACCGCCAACGCGGAGATGATCGTGGGCATGGATCCCCTAGCAGAGATAGCCGCCTCCTACGAGGCCAAATTTGGCATTCCGTGCTCCACCAATCTTGAGGATGTGTTGACGCATCCCGATGTGGACGCGGTCGTGATCTCGACGCCGCACAACTTGCACGTCCCATTGGGCATCCAGGCGGCGCAAGCGGGCAAGCACGTCATCGTGGAAAAGCCGATGGCGACCACGCTCGAGGATGCCGACGCGCTCATTGCAGCATGCAAAAACGCGGGCGTGCTGTGTTCGTCGAAGGAAGGCAGCGTCCGATACCAACCGGCGACGGCGAAGGCGAAGGAGTTGATCGCGCAAGGGGCCATCGGTGAGTTGATGGCGACACAGGTGACCGGCGCGTCTAACAAACCGTCGAGTTACTGGACCGGCGGCTACACCGGGCGCGTGAAAACCACATGGCGCAAGTCCAAGTTCGAATCCGGCGGCGGCGTGCTGATCATGAACTACATCTACGACTTTTACCGGCTGCGCTACATCACCGGGCAGGAGATCACGCGCGTCTTCGCCGAATTCGGCACCTACCGCACACCCGTCGAAGTGGAAGACTTCATAACGGTAACGCTGCGCTACACCAACGGCGCCCTCGGCACGTGGATGGCGGCCTCGTGCGCGCCAGGCGCATCCAAGGCGGGCGCGCGCGGCACGAAAGCCTCCGAC
>JBJYXQ010000304.1:0-5481 GCA_046260035.1 Anaerolineae bacterium | reverse complement strand
TTGAGGAAACCAACCGCGCTCTGCGCATACGCCTCATCGCGGCGCACCTTGCGCCCGGCCGCAGTGCCACTGCCATCCACAAAACGCCCGTCGTTGTTGATACTGCCGCCGCCGAAGTTGCTGAGGGATGTGGGATCGCCCATGTCGGGGGGATTCCATTCGTGAAAGCCATAGGTCTTGGTCATGTTCTCGATGTCAGCCTCTGACCAGGCGTGCCGCTTTTCAAACGCGTTGTACTTGACCGGGCGTGAGAGATGAAATTTGCCCTTGTAGACCACGTGATAGCCTTCCGCTTCCAAAACACGGGCCAGGTTGGGCAGATGGGGGGGCAACACCGGCAGGCGACCCTGCGCCCGGTTCTTGGGCTTGTCGTACTGGATCAGGGTTTTGACCCCGTGCCGGGCCGGATAAAGCCCCGTCAAGAGCGTCGCGCGGCTGGGAGAACATGTGGCGCTATTACAGTAGGCGTTGGTGAACCGCAGACCATGTGCCATCAAGCGTGAGCGCGCCGGTAGATTCGCTTCGGCCCAGCCCTCCGGCCAGTGCCGCACTTCGCGTTCCTGATCGGTGATGATCAGCACGATATTGGGTTTTTGGGGAAGCTGCTCAAGCGCCATCTCTTACTCCTGGATTTGCTGAGCCAGCACAGTCATCATCTTTTGCGCTGTTTCGGAGCCGGCGTTCTGATTCTGCCCGGTCACGATGCGCCCATCGACGACAGTTAAGTTGGCGAACATGTCCCTGAAGGCCGTGTTGCTCTCGTAAATCGCACCGAGTTTGCGCAATTCGGTCTCCGGATGCTGGGGCGTGATCTCGATGCCCAACTCGCGCACCTGCTTGTCGCTCACGCCGGTCGCGTGCCGCCCCTTGAGCAGCGGTTCGCCGTTGGCATCCGTGGCCTGTAAGAAGCCCAACGCGCCGTGGCAGACCGATCCCAGGACCGCGCCGTCTGCATACGCCTCGCTGAGTTTGCGCCCCAACACCTCCGATGTGCCTAGGTCATAAGCCGCTCCCCAGCCGCCGGCCATATAGATCAAGTCGTACTGCGTGAAGTCGACGTCGTCGATCTTGAGCGAGTTTTTTACCTTGTCCTGAAAATCCGGATCGGCAAGGTAGCGCTTGTCGGCCGACATGGCCAACGGCCAACGCAACGACACCGGCTCGATGGGAATCTCGCCGCCCTTGACGCTGGCGACATCCACCTGCATGTTGGCGTCCAGGAACTCGTAATAGGGCCACGTCATCTCGGAAGCATAGACGCCCGTCGCCTTGCCCGACTCACCCAACGTATCGTGGCTGGTCGTGATGACCAACGCACGCTTACCGACCAGATTGAACCTACGACCTTCATAATGGGGATGTAGCCCCAAGCGATTCAGCACTTTGGGCAAAGCGAGGTAGGTCACAGCGCCCAGGCCAACAAGTCCCGCAACACTCCCGATAACTGTCCGAGTTTTCATCAGTTTCTCCTTTCTGTGTTCTAAAAACGAATACATTGGTATTTTTAAGACACACTTGACTCTTATCTTGAGATAGTATATACTAGGTAAGAGCACAAATCAAGAGGGTTTTCAAGATATGAGACAGGAGCAAGAATTTGTATCACATCAAAGACGATCAACGCGCCGTACGTTCAGCCGAGGCCATCTATGCGGCCTTGGTCAACTTGATAGAGGAGAAAAGCTTTGCTGCCATCACGGTCACAGAGATTGTAGCACAGGCGGAGGTCGCACGGGCCACCTTTTATCGCGGCTTTGACGTGCAAGAGGACGTGCTGCGCTGGCGTTGCGATCAGCTTATGGATGAGATCTTTTCCTATATAGCAAGTTTCGCCAGGTCGCAACCGCGCACCGCCAGCGACGCCCTACTCAAGCCCATCTTGCGCTTTTTCTACCTGGATTCGACGTTCATCGAGTTGCTTATCCAGACCGAGCGCACCGACATCTTGCAAGGGGCCTTTCAAACACGGCTTGAGCGGTTAGGCCCCAAAGTGGTGGCTTTACTCAATGTACCAGAAGACTATCTCGATTATTGGTTTGCCCTGCGAGCAGCCGCGCTGGTCAGTATGCTAGTGCAATGGGTCAAAGGAGGCAAACGGCAGGCACCGGATGATTTGGCAGATGGGATAGCCGAGCTGGCGCGTAAGATGAGTCAATCGAATCTGCTGGTGTAGCGATTGAAGAGCGAGGAAACCCCATGAAATTGGTCCCCCCCAATTTCCACGTATTGACCAAGCCGACCGGGACCATCTGTAACCTGGCGTGCTCCTATTGTTTCTATCTTGATAAGGAACGGCTTTATCCCGGCAGCCCCTTGTTGAATACAACGTGCTGACCGCCGTCAACTGCATTAATACCGCCCATCCTTTTAGAAGTCTACCGGTTCCTTCGCGATGAGGTGGGGGCGGATTGGATGTAGTTCATTTTCGCTATGTTTTTACTTGAAATGACCTCATCTTTTCCTCCATATACTCTCGTCGCCTCCCTGCACACCGCTATCTTCTCCGCCGACGCATACATCACCACGATGCTGCCGTCATCCTGCCGCTGCCACCTTCCCACCGGCACCGCCAACCCCGGCAACCGCGCTCGTCTGGCGGGATCACCACCCGCAGCGGAAACCGTGTGTCATCGCCTGTCACCGCCATCACCCATGCCCGCACATCGCCGCCGGCCTGGTAATACTCTGTCACATCATTGCCCTCCGGCACACGCACCGGCGTCACCCGCGCCGACAACGCCGCCAACCGCAAGGCATTCAGCGTCCCGGCCTGGTCCGCATTCAATGCCGCGAAAATGCGCGGATACGGCAACAACCGTGCCAACCACTGCGCCGGCAATATCCGTCCCGCTCCGGCAAGGGCCGCCACATTGACCAAGTCACCTGCCGCCTGCCACAAGAGCAGCATGTCCTGTTCTGCTTCCACGATGAACAACGAGCGATGGCCTTGCAGCTTCCCCGTACCGTACAACGTGGTCTGCCCCCTTCGACTCCGCTCAGGGCAGGTTCCGCGCAGGCCGCCGTACTTGCCCCCGTTGTCAGCCGTGGCAGGAACGTCGCCCATAAAACACCGCACCTTCAGCGCCCACAACTCATCGCTGACCCCATGCGGGATCACAACGCCACGCGGCACGTAGATACGCTTACTCGTGAGTCCCGATTGCTCCGGCGCTTCAAACACATCGCGCGGACACCAGCCCAAGCCCCAGGCACGCAGTGTGTTTTCTTGTAAGCCCCGCGCCTGCGAGTACGCCCGTCCCGCTCCCACGTCTGACCACAGCACTGCCTGCGCACGTTCCAGAATCAGCCTGGCCCGCGCTTGCCATGCTGTGTTAGGCGGCACAACCGGCGGTGCTGGCGGAGTAGGTCGCGACGTTCGTCCACGGGACTGCACCGGACGCGCTGTACCTGCCGTCATCGGTACACCCACGAGGTTAGCCAGGTACGCCAACGCTTCCCAAAACGTACACCCACGCCGTGTCATTACCCAGGTCAAGGCATCGCCGCGCGCACCGCAGCCAAAGCAGCGATATGACTGCCCGTCCGGGTTGAGAAACAAGGACGGGTGATGATCCTCGTGGAACGGGCAGTGCCAGGCCAGACGGCGGCCTTGTCGCTGCGGCGCGCCGATGTCGGGGATGATAACGTGTGCGGTCAGGTCGAGTTGGGCTTTCACCTGGGCTACCAGGTCGGTCGAAGATACTGATTTGTCCATAGCAATCCGTTCCTTTCACGATGTTTTGCTTACTTGTCCAGCACGAGCGGTGCTTGCCAACGTTTAATCCCCAGCGCCTCACCCACTCCCCGGCTGGCAAGCCGGGCAGCGCATCGCGTGTTCCCCCCGGTCGTCCAACACTACGCCGGCCCCGTGACATTCAGGGCAGTCCGCCCGCCCCGGCTGCTTGCCCGTCCCGGGGAACGGCAAGCGTTCACGCAAGACCACCTGCCGGAAGAACCCGGCGGCACGTGGATCGCCCGCCCGCGTGTGAGCCAGGTGTTGCAACCATTGCCGGACGTAGGCGGGATCCTCGTCATACAAAGTCCGGACTTCGCACAGGGCTTTGCGTGTGCGGTGGAAGCCGATTTTCGCTAACGCACTTTGAATATCTACGGGCAGTACCACCTCAGCATCATCACCCGTCTTTGCGTCATCCTTGCAAAGTGCGCGCGGCGCATGTGTGTCTGATGATGTGAGTGTCTTTTGAGTGTCTATAAGTGTCTGTATATAAGGTAGGGTACTTTCTTCCGCCAACGGTCTACTTGCTTCCAAAGTTGGTCTACTTGCTTCCGTGGGTGGTGTACTTGCTTCTACTGGCGGTATACTTGCTGCTGGAGAGACCGCTTCTGCAGCGAGACCGGGTGGCAAAGGAATTCCTGCTGCCGCCAACATCTCAAGTAATGCCATGATGTGCTGTATGAGTTCTACGATTTGTGGGGGCAATTCAGCAGGGGCAGATACTGGACGTTGCGGTGGCTCCACAGGGACGTCCGGCGCAGAGGTATCGGAGGACGACACGGGTTCTGTAAACGGGGCCCACCCTTGGAACTCACCATCGTCGCCCATCATCATCCCTTGCAGATACAACGCATATTGACGCATCCCCGTGTCAGTCTTTTCCCGCCAGACCAGCAACCCTTGTGCCAGCGCCTCGCGTAAACCATCGTGGACGGCCCGTACCGAGTAGCCGATGCCGGCATCGTAGCTTTGTTCCCCAGTCGCATACTGCCGCCCGTGGGCAATCTCATCCTCGGTAAGCCAACAGGCGCGCCCGTCCCACGTTCCCCAGCCCCAGGTATGGCGGAAGAGATACTCCACACTCAAGATGGCGACTTCGGAACCGAGCCGGGTGCTCATATCCGTCCACAGCGCTGGAACCTTGAAGAAATTGCTACGCGGAGGAGCAAAGCCGCGCCGTTCCCTGCCTGTACCCTCATCCGTCAAAGTCGCGGGTATATCCGGGCCTGGAGGCAACATTCGGGGGCGATAGGTGTAGGTCGGTTGTCCGGTGGCGTCACACGGATGTTCGAGCAAGCCCCAGGTTTGTGCATCTTCGAGGGCGTGACGCAACGCACGGCGTGAGAGGCCTGTGCCGTGGTCCAGGTTGCGCGTCCCGTTGCGCCGTCCATACTGAAAATCGTTCCAGGCCAGGCGTACCGGCGTGCTGAAGTTCTGCCAGCCCCAGGTGTGCTTGATGACGTACTCTGTCACCTGCAACGGCCCTTTGATGCGCGCACGCCCGGTCTGCCGGCGCAGTTCGATCCAAATATCGAACCAGTCATTTGGCAAGCGGTACCAGTTGGCTTCAGGACAGGTAAATCCGGCGAACATCGGAAGAAAGCTCCTTAGCTGGGTTGGGTGGCGACATCCGTGAGGGGCACAAAGCGCAACTGCGCCTTGTGAAACACCATCGAGAACAGCCCGGTTTGTCCCTGGTGGTGCTTGGCGAGGATGAACTCAGTCTCCGCGAGGGGGGCATTGTC
>JBJYXQ010000303.1:0-1596 GCA_046260035.1 Anaerolineae bacterium | reverse complement strand
GCTGCGTATCTACCAGGGCCGCACCGCCGCACTTTACGATCATCTTTGGGAAGCAGTGTAGACCCTAAAGGTCTTGAAGACCTTTAGGGTCTTGCGCTTCGTCGAAATTGTGCCACAATGCCCTTTAACTTTCGACCTTAGACTTTGGACTACAGACTCATCTCAGGAGGACTCCGATGAAATTCGAACATTTCGCCCTCAACGTACCTGATGCCGCAGCGATGGCAGCCTGGTACGTGGAACATGTGCACATGCAGATTGACCGCGCCATTCAAGGTGCGCCACACACGCACTTCCTCGCCGACGCCACAGGGCGCGTCGTGATGGAAATCTATACCAACCCCGCCGCCCCCATCCCGGACTACGCGAATCAGGACCCGCTGTGTCTGCACGTAGCCTTTGCCGTGGAAGATGCCGCTGCCGAGCGGGATACTCTCATCGCCAGCGGCGCGACGCTGGTGGTCAACCAGACACTCGACGACGGTTCGTTGCTCGTGATGCTGCGCGATCCCTGGGGGATCGCCCTGCAACTCTGCCAGCGTGCCGTGCCAATGGGGTAAGTATGGGCACAGCCAAACTCGACCCTCAGGAACTGCTCGAACTGCAACCCGCCCACGCGTTATGGCGGCTCTACGCGCCGGAGAAAGCGCCCTATCGCTTCTGTGCGAAGACCCGCGCCGAGGCTGAAACCTGGCAACAGGAGGTCCGGCCCGCGTTAAAGCAGACCTTAGGCTTCTCCGGTGCAAGCCAGCGCGATGTATTTCCTACTGCCCCACTCCATCCGCGCCAGTTGGAAAGCGTGGACAAAGGCGATTACGTCCGCGAAAAGTGGCTGCTGCGCACATCGGCGCACACACTGATGCCCGTCTACATTCTTATCCCCAAACAAGGAACAGCGCCCCACCCTGTCGTCGTGGCCTTCCATGGACACGGGTACGGTGTGAAGGACATCGTCGGGCTATGGGAAGATGGCGCCGAACGCGACACACCCGATGGCTACCACAAGGACTTCGCCGTGGCCCTATGCCGCCGTGGGTTTGTCGTCGCTGCCCCGGAAATCTCTTGCTTCGGCGAACGCCAGACGGACTTCTCGTATCTTAATACCGTCATCGGTCAGGAAGCGCCCACCACGTGCGACCACACTGCCAAACTCGCCTTCCATCTCGGCGGCTCGGCAGCCGGCCTGCGCGCCCACGACGCCAGGAGGCTCATCGACTACCTCGAAACGCGATCCGATGTGGACGCCAATCGCCTGGGTGCGATGGGCATCTCCGGCGGCGGAATGCACACCTTCTTCTCCACCTGCACCGATCCGCGCATCAAGGCGTGCGTCATCAGCGGCTACTACAGCACCTTCAAAGACAGCATCCTGGCGATGTCCCACTGCACCTGCAACTTTGTTCCCGGGCTGTGGCAGTTTGGAGAGATGTACGATCTGGTCGGCCTGATCGCACCGCGCCCGCTGCTCGTCGAGGCCGGAACCCGCGATCCAATCTTCCCCATCACCGCCGTTCAGCAGAGTGTCGCCAGAGCGCGGGAGATCTACAGTATCTTCGATGCCGCCGGTCAGGTCGAAACCGACTATTTCGAGGGCCG
>JBJYXQ010000302.1:0-5453 GCA_046260035.1 Anaerolineae bacterium | reverse complement strand
AAAGTCCGTAGCGATTTTCAAGCCCGCGAGCAATTGGCATAAGTCCAAGTGCAGATCCGGTGAAAATCCGGGGCCGACGGTAAAAACTGTTCAAATTCTGAATAGCAAAGTCCGGATGAGAGAAGGTACACGTGCAGAATAAGCGTGTCGTATAACGCCCCGAAGGTCAAGCTTCGGGGCGTTTTTGTGTCTCTTATCAGCAGGAGTAAATACAATTGAAGGCACCTGGTACGCGCACATCGAATGGCAGCTATGGGCAGACGCCTTTCCGTCATCTGCCCCTCTATTTGCTGTCGCTGGGGCTGGTGCTGCTCGTCTGGCAGATGGGCGCGCAGTGGATCGGCGACACACCGCGCCATTTCTTGTTGCCAACGGCTGGAGAGGTTCTGGCGCGGTTCGTCAAACTCGCCACCGACGGCACGCTCGTACATCATGCCAGCGTTACCTTGTTGGAGATGGGATTAGGCTTGCTCGTAGGGACAACACTCGCCGTGCTGTTGGCCTACGGTGTGGCGCACAGCAGACTGCTGGCCTATCTCCTTGAACCAGTGATTGTCACCTCGCAGGCGGTGCCAATTGTAGCGCTCGCACCGCTGTTGACCGTGTGGTTTGGTCCCAAGTTGGCCTCGAAAGTCGTCGTTTGCGCCCTCATCGTTTTCTTTCCGATTCTCGTCAACGTCGTTGGGGGATTGAAAGGAATCGATCCACGTCTGCGGGATTTGTTCCGGATGCTGGAAGCGCCTCGGTACAAGGTACTTCTACATTTGGAAATCCCTGCCGCACTGCCTGCATTCCTGGCAGGACTGCGAGTCAGCGGGACGCTTGCGGGGATGGGGGCGGTCGTCGGGGAATTCGTGGCCTCGACGCAAGGACTGGGCTATCTGGTCAAGCAGGGGCAGAATCTCTACGATATGCCGATGATGTTTGTAGCCATCATCACGTTGATGGCGATCGCCTTGACAGTTTATGGGCTGCTCACCGTCGTGGAATGTCGCGTGCTCCGCTGGAACGTGCAGGATACGACGACTGCTTATGACGAAGAATCGGCTTGAATCATGAATCACGATTTTTGGAGGTTATGATGCGTACACGTTTGTTTTCTCTGGCTATCATCGTTATGTTCTTAATCGGATGCTCTGGACAGGCTACCCAATCAGAGCTGACCGAAATCAACCTGCCGATGGGCTACGTGGCGAACGTCCAGTTCACCCCCTTCTATATGGCCCAGGAACGGGAATACTTTCAAGAAGCAGGCTTTGACGTGAGTTTCGACTACCGTTGGGAGACCGACGGCATCCAACTGGTCGCTGCCGGGGAGATCCCCTTCAGCATCGCCAGCGGCGATCAGGTGATCCAGGCCCGCAGCCAGGGCTTGCCGGTTGTCGCGGTGGCGGCGTGGTACCAACGCTTCCCTGTCGCCATCATTGCCCTGGAGAACACGCCTCTGCGCTCCCCTGAGGACCTGCGTGGGCTGAGCATCGGCATCCCGGAGACATTCGGTGCATCCTACATTGGGCTGCGCGCGCTGCTGAAAGCGGGCGGGTTGAACGAGGCCGACATCGACTTGCAAGCCATCGGTTACACACAACTGGCAGCGTTGACTGCGGGGACGGTCGATGCTGTCGTCGTCTATGCCAACAACGAACCGGCAGTCCTCGCACAGCAGGGCGTAGCCTTCAACAGCCTTTACGTCGCCGACTACGCGCACATCGTGTCCGCCGTCATCGTGAGCAATGACACGATGGTCAAGGAACAGCCAGAGACTGTGCAAGTCTTCGTGGACGCTTTCCTCAAAGGTTTGCAGGACGTGCTCGACGATCCAGACGCCGCTTTCGATATCAGTAAAAAGTACATCGAAGGCCTTGAAGAGAACGCCCCCGCACAGCGCGCGGTGCTGGATACCAGCATCGAATACTGGCGTGCGTCCGATCTCGGTCGCTTCGATGTTGAGAGTTGGCAACAGGCGCAGACCGTGATGGCGGAAATCGGCCTGATCGAGCAGACGATGCCAGTGGAGAGCCTGTTTACTAACGCTTTCGTAGAGTAACTTACCAGAGATTTCTCAGATTTATCAGCAGATTAAGCTGATTTAGCAGATGATAAGCGATAAATCCCAAAAACCTGCTCAATCTGCTGACAGAAAGGGACAATGGCCGAACCGTTCCTGCACATCCGCAACCTATCTGCGAGTTTTCGCGGCTATTTGGGCGATCTGAGCGCGCTGAACGACGTCTCGTTCGAAGTGGCGCACGGCGAATTCGTCTGCCTCATCGGACCTTCCGGCTGCGGCAAATCGACGTTGTTGCGCATCGCTGCCGGGCTGCTCGCTCCTTCCCGCGGCGAGATTCTGCTCGAAGGGCAGGCGCTGCGCTCCCCACAGAAGCGCGTGGGATTGGTCTTCCAACAGCCAGCGCTTCTGCCCTGGCGCACAGTGCATGACAACATCGCGCTGCCTCTGGAGATGATGAAACTGTCACCCGCCGATATCCAGACGAAAACTGCCAATCTGCTGGCCCTGGTAGGGCTGGTCGGTTTCGAGCAAGAGTATCCCATTCACCTTTCCGGCGGGATGGCGCAGCGCACGGCCCTGGCCCGCGCGCTGGCGCAAAACCCAGAGGTACTGCTACTCGACGAACCTTTCGGGGCGCTCGATGCGTTGACGCGCGAACGCATGGCAGCGGAACTGTTACGCATCTGGGAACGGGACAAACGCACGGTGCTGATGGTGACGCACAGCGTTGAGGAGGCGGCGCTGCTGGCCGACCGGGTGGTCGTGTTGAGCAAGCGCCCAGGTCACGTTGTGGAAATCGTCGAGGTAACGCTGCCGCGCCCGCGCTCACCCGCGCTGCTTGCTGCGCCGGAGCTACAGCAAATCGCGGAACATCTACGTGAGGCGCTATCCGAGGGAAACGGTCACGCGACGGCGCGCTCTATCCCGTCTTCCAGGTAACGCGTAACGACGCCTGTCGATTTACGTAGAATCTCACAGCCCACACGCCAGAAGCAACGGCGTGCACAGCGTCTTCGTTCAAGGGTTTCTCGTTTAAGAGAACAGATGGTGGCCGTGAAGGCAGTGCCAGCCATACCTCACCCTTCGCCAAACGCTGCAAATCTATCGCCAGGGTGAGATCACCATCCTGCAACTGCCACTCCGTGATTTCGGCTCCCTGCGAGATATGAAACGTCGTCGCGATCAGGTGAGGGATGGATTGCGCCGGGCGAATCCCCAACAGAACCGCACCATGCGGCGGCAAGTGAAATACCGGTTGCATCGCACCCGGCTCCAGACGCAGGTATCGTCGCTCCCAAAAATCAAAGATATGATACGGTTTGCGCTGGTCCATCGGCAAATCGGCTGGCAACGTGCGTTCCACTGGAGCATCGCTCCAATTGAAGAGGCCAACCAGTCGCCACCGTCCCCACGGGCGCGCAATCGGAACGACAACCTCCTCCGGCATCTCTTTCTGGAAAAGGTCGAGCACGTCCATCCCTTCCAACAACGACGGAAACAGCGCCGCGACGAGCGCGCGACGTTCGGGCGACAACGCATCCAGTTTATCGGAGAGCAGGAGCAATCCACCCGAAAGCCCGATGAGTGTAGCCTGTGCCAGGACTTCATCATCCGTCAGTTGGGTGTGCGTGTCACGCATCAGCAAGGTGTCCGGGTCATTAGTCCACCAACGATTATGCATCCAGGTGCGTGCCGCCACGTTGCGCAGGCTGTTGCGCAAACTCGGCAAAGAGGGATTGCCTTTGAGCAAGTGCCTCAATAAGCGTCCCCCGCCATAATTCGGTTCCCATGACGATGCGGTGTCTGGCCCAATGCGCATTGCATCAACCAGGCCGATAGCTGACTGCAACGGCGCGCCACAACCAACAATATAGGCGTCGCTGCCGGCGGCTTCCCGGATGATTTGGAAAACCTGGCGCAGTGCCTGTGCCCGTGTCAGCCGCGCGTTGTAACGCTTACCGGCCAACGCGCCTGCATACATAAAATCCAGCTTGAGATAGGCGTATCCCCACTCATGCACCGCATCTTGCACCAAACCCCGAATATGCATCTGCACACCGGGATGCGTGGGATCCAGTACCCGGCCCAAAAATCCCGAGATCAAGCCCGGCGAAACCGGACGGCCGCGCGATGTGCGCAACAGCCAATCTGGGTGCCGAGTGGCCAGCGTCGACTTGGGGTGTGCCGTCAGCGGCCCAAGCCACAATCCGGGCGTAAATCCAGAACCCCGGATGCGCTCAGCCAGCCAACGGAATTCGTGGGGGAAGCGCCCGTTGCGCTCGGTCCAATCGCCCCACTGCGTTTGATAGCCCTCATCGAGTTGGATAACCTCCAAGGGGACTTCATCCGCAAGCAAAGCTGCTGTGGCTAAATTCTCGATGATATCCGCCTCGGCCACTCGATTGCCGTACACACACCAGGAGCACCAACCCGTGGGCGCAGGACGCGGCGTGGGGAGTTGCATCTGGCGGATGACAGCGTAGGCATACTGGGCGAATGGATCCGTGCTGGGCAAAGGTACCCATTCCAGATAGAACCACTCAGAGGTCAGCCCTTCGCCGACATCAAGCAGCAGGTCATCGGCCTGGGACTGCATCGTCAACGCGTGATGGCCGGGGCGTACATCCGCACAAACCTGCACAAATTGATCCGCCAGCGATACACCCCCAACAATCAGCGCTTCCCGCGGCGTCACCACTGCACCGGCCATCTCACTCCAAAAACATCCCGTCTTTCTGGCATAGGGCGTTTTGGGGTTGTGGATCATAGGGCCTTGGAGCCAACGCTCCGGAAGAGAGAGTGTGTTGTCGTGGCGCTGTGCCGGCAGAAATCCGGCAGGGGACCAGGATTGCCAACCATTGCTATAAAAGCCGGATGGCGGCTCAATGGACGTGAATCCATCCGGCGTCGTACTGACAAAAAAGCGGCGAACCTGTAAGGGGTCTGGGCTAACGTTGGTCACCGACACTTTGAGCAAGACAAACGGACGCGAAGGATAGGCCCGCACGCTGACGCTCAACGCCAGCCCTTGAAATTCCTGGTGACAAATCGTCGCGCCTTCTGCCGGCCCGTGGGCATCCTCGAGGTGTTCGGCTGTCACACGGCCTGCAGGAAGCTTATCCGTCGTCAACGTGCGGACATGCCCGCGCTGGACGACTTCCACGCCGGCAAAACAGCGCAAGGCACGCCCTGGACTCTGCAAGTGCAGTGTGCCCGCGTGGGGTTCCCAGCGCACTTCAAAACACGGACTTTGAAATAGCAATGGCATTGTCGAAACCACACCTCTTCGGCGCAGTGCCGGTTAACGCACGGTGGCCCACAACACTACGGCCCCAACACATAACACACCGAATCCCAAGGCCATTCCTCCGAGTACTACAGTCAGCACAATGACAGCGATCCTGCGCTTGCGAGGGTCTGCCTCAATCTTCTCACCAGCTTC
>JBJYXQ010000301.1:3183-9727 GCA_046260035.1 Anaerolineae bacterium | reverse complement strand
CGCGCGCGGATTTCGTCGCACTGCGCGCCGGTGCGCTGGTCGTTCCAGAGGATCGCGGGGCGCAGCACCTCACCGTCTTTGTCGAGCAGCGTCAGGCCGTGCATCTGCCCGGTAAGGCCGATGGCGGTCACGTCGGCGCCGGTGGCGTTTGCCTGCTTGAGCGCCTGCTGGATGCTCTTCACGATACCGTTCCACCAGTCGTGCGGGTCCTGCTCGGACCAGAGCGGCTTGGGCGTGGAGAGTGGCAGCGCGGTCGTAGCCGTTGTCACGACGGTGCCGGTCGCGTCCATCAGCAGGGCTTTCGCACCAGTGGTAGAGATGTCAATGCCGAGAAATAGGTTTTTAGTCATGAGTCCTCCTGGTTTTTGAGAAGTTTCCTTGACAGCCTCATTTTAGCCTAAATTTGCGTTTGTGGGAACCCTTGCGATGGCCATCGCAAGGGTAAGGTACGTTACTTCAGGTATCCCAGGTAATCTGCCTGCAATTCCAGCATGGTGTCAACCAGGTCTTTCACGGCGGCATATTTATCCACAATCGGATCGACTAGCAAGGCTTGCACCACGGCAGCCTTTGACCCGGTCAGCACGGCCTCCGCCGTCATATCGTGGACGGCAATCTGATTGTAGAGCAGTCCTGCAAAACCTTTCGGTAACTCACCTAACTGTACGCCGTGGACGCCGGTTTTGTCCACCGTCGCCGGGACCTCCACCGCAAGCCACGGCGGCAGGTTGTCGATGAAGCCGGCGTTGGGGATGTTCACTGCAGCCTCTTCGTAACCGCTGTCCTCCAGGATGCCTTCGATGATGGGCACGATTCGCTCCGTCAACTTCAGCTCGATCTTCGACTCCGCGTGCGCCAGCCACATCTTGTAGAAATTGTAGAAGTCGAGAATGCCCTTGTGATCGACGACTTCGTAGGCCCACTGCACATATTCCCCGAAATGGCTGTCGGTCGTGATGGGCAGGTAGCCAAAGTCCTCCAGGATGATCTTGAACAGTCCACGTTCTGACCATGGCTCGGTAGCTGTCACGTTTGCCATATCCTCGGGGGATTCAGGCCGCCTGCCGGTCTCTTTGAAATACTTGAATTCATCGCTGAGGCTTGGTAGGTTGGCGAAATAGGCCGGCGCTTTGGCGCGGATGTCGGGGTAGGCGTCCAGGCCCGTATCCAGGTAGGTGGCTTCCAGCAGGATGCTGAAATGGTTCAATCCGCCGGCGCGTGTCTTGAGCTTGTCGTAAGGCACGCCCAGGATGTGCGGAAGATGGTAGCGCAGCGAAGCAATCTCGTGGCAAAGGCCGATGAGTTTGAGTTCGGGGTATTTGCGCTGGACGGTGGTGCAGATCCGGCTCATCGGGTTGCTAAAGTTGAAGACATAGGCTTCCGGGCAGATTTTCATGATGTCGTCGCAGATGTCGAGGATGGGCGGGAGGATGCGCAGCGAGTGGAACAGTCCACCCGGCCCGCCGTTTTCGCCGTAAACTTGGCGGATCCCGTACTGCTGCCCGACGCGCCAGTCCTGTTCCCACAAGGCGAACCGGTCGCCTATTTCAATCGAGATGACACAGAAGTCGGCATCCTGCAGTGCTTCTTCGCGCGAGGTGGTGGCAGATAAGGTGAAGGGTAACTTGTGCTCTTCGATGAACGCTTGCCCGACTTTCGCTACTTTCTGCACCGTAGCGGGATTGATGTCGAGCAGGGTAATATGACTGCCTTCCAGTGCCTTGCTCTGGAAGATGTCGCCCATAGTCCCATACCCAAATTGGGCGCTCCCCGCGCCGATAAGGACAATTTTGTTTGGCATAGTTTTGCTCCTTTAGTGTTATTCCTTCATTAACGCTGCGATCTCATCCAGACTCGGCGGTTCGAGGATGGAGGGAAAGCGCGTGCAGGCGACGGCGGCAGCGGCAGCGGCAAAGCGGACGGTAGCCTCAGCGGGCATGTCATTGACGACGCCATAGACAACGCCAGCGCGGAACGTGTCGCCAGCGGCGAGCGTGTCTTGCACGGTCACGGGGTAGGTGGGTAGGCTCGCCCGGTGCTTCATTTCCGGGGAAGCATACAGCATCTCCTTGCTGCCGAAGGTGAAGATGACCAGTCCTGAGCACGTGCGGCGATACTGTTCCAGCAAGTCGCCGTAATCCGCGCCGGGATACGCGTTTTCGAGAAATTCCTTCGAGCAGGCGATGGCCCTGGCGTTCTGTGCTAGCGTGTCATCCCAACGGGCGTCCAGCGTTACGTAATCTGTGCCGTGCTGTACGCAGAGTTCCGCCACGTGCTGCGAGGTCGCGCCGAAAAACGGGTCGAGTGCCACACAGCGTGCTGCCGCAATCGACGCTTCGCACGGCTCCGTCCACCAGTGCCGTTCGCCGGAGAAGTGGTGCTGGAACCAGCCGAAGACCGTGCGGCTCTTGCCATCGCAGAAGACGATGTCGCGCCAGCCCGTGAAATCGGGCACGGTGGGCAGCAGGGAGTAATCCACGCCGTAGCGGTCGAAGTACGCGCGCAGCGGCCCGGCGGTCGTCTCGCTGAACATACAGCCGTCGAGCTGTGTCTTGAGTCCCCAATGGCTCAGGAGGATCGCCGCGTTGCCGCCTTCCCCGCCGGGCATCACCGTGGTCTGCGTGATTTCCTGGTAGGTATCCGCTTGCGGGAAAGGGCCTTTCAGGCGATGGATGGTCGAAAGCACGGTCATGCCGTAAATGTAGACGTCGAGTGATTTAGTCATGATTGGCTTCAACTTTTTCCTATCAGCAGATTAAGCGGATTGAGCAGATTCCTTTTGTTGGCAACAGAGAAATTGCTGCCAAAGACAGAAACACAATACAATATACTTTGGATACCGCCGTTGATTTCGGGCTCGGCGTGTGTTTGGTTATTGTCATACAAACCTGGAGCTAAATATGTACTAGGGTGAACTTTCAGTTCGCCCCACAGCTTTCATTGTGATAGCGTCGTTTCTACAGTTGTCGCGCCGCTCTTTTCTAGGCTAAACGTCGCTGTCGTTCCCGCGCATGTCACCTCGTATTCTCCCAGGAACCCCGTAACCTTCACCTTTCCCTCACCGTCGGTCGTCATCTTCGTCGGCGCGAGCCACCACTCACCCTTGATCAGGTCGTGCAGCGCATGGTACGATGGCTTGGGATAGCCGTCTTGCGTGAGGAAACCGCCGGGCGCTTTGAGCCAGCCGCCGTCGGTCATACCCCAGTAGGTGATGCCTTCGACGAGGGGATCGGCGAGCAGCGTCTTGTAGAAGGAGGTGATCTCCTCGGCCTGGCGCACCTCGCCTTCGGGTGTGGATGGCCATTCGTCCACCTGCCAGTCGTTGAGGTCCACGATGTACTCCGGCATGATGTCGCCGGAGACGATGGTGATCTCGGTGAAATGGATCGGCAGGCCGAAGCGCTGGAAATTCGCCAGCACCCATTGTGTCTTTTCCACGCCCCAGTAGCCCTGGTGCATGTGCGATTGGATGCCGATCACGTCGATCTTGATGCCCGCTTCCAGGCAGCCTTCCACGAGGATGTCGAAGGCGGAGGAGACGTCAAAGTCGTTGAGCAGCAGGGTCGCGTCGGGATTGGTCTCGCGCGCGGCGTCGAACATTGTGCGGATCATGTTGATGCGGCCCAGTTGCTTGCAGATGCGGGTGATGCCATTGTCGTACTTGTCGAACACGGGCATGATGACGGCTTCGTTGATCACGTCCCACATGTCGACCAGCCCGGCGAAGTCCGCTACGTCGCGGTGGATGCGGGCGATTTGCGCTTCCAGGATTTCGGCGTTGGTCAGGTCGAGCAGCCACGGTGCGGTGACGGTGTGCCAGCACAGTGGATGGCCCTTGAGAACAAGGCCACGCTCGACTAACCATTGCGCGCCCTTGCGCATGAATTCCGTGCCCGGCTTGCCGCGTTCCGGCTCGAAGCGACCCCAGTAGAAGGGCATCGTAGCGAAGTTGAAGAGGTCGAGGAAGGCGTCGGCGACGCGCTCGGCGCGCTCTTTTGCTGCGCCTTCGAAGATGCTGTTCGCCAGCGCGAGGATTTCCCAAGTGGTGTTGCCGAAGAGGAACTTGTGCTTGCGCTGCGCCACTGTCACTTCCTGATGCGCCAGTGCGGTCCCATCCGGTTTGCGCACGGTCACGGTGGCGTCAGCCATCCGATGTGTATAAGGGGTTGATTTGCTCATTTCCATTCTCCGTTTGATAGATTGATGTGTGAAGCGCGATACGTGAGGAGCCAATTACGTCACGGACGCTGCGCCTCTTATATTCTAGGGATTCTTGCGAAGATCTAGCGCATCATAAAAACCCTTGCTTTGGTTCGTTTTGATGCGTGAGACTTGCTTCGCCATATCGAGCGACTCGTGGATGTACCGTGCGATGTCGCTCTCCTGGCTTTTGGTATCGCTACGGTCGCGGTTGCGCCACGTCACCGTCACCTCTTTGATGCGATAGCCACACTTCTCCCATAGAAATAACAATTCCACGTCATAAGCCGTAACTTTCCACCCGGTCGGGCGCTCGGCCTGCTTGAAGAATTGGAGGTGGGGAAAGGCCCGCAGCGCCGCTTCCCGTGTGCATAGCTTAAAGCCGCACTGGGTATCACCAATGTCGCGGAGCAAGAAAAGCTGCCGCACGGTGCGAAAAACCACGCTCCCCATCTTTCTGATGATCGAAAAGCCCTCGCGTGTGAAGCCCCGCGAGCCGATAACGACTTCGTATCCCTGGGTCGTCCACGGCAGCAAGTTGCCCAGTTCCATGATCGGCGTGGACTGATCCATGTCGGTGAAGAGCACCAGCTCGCCGCGTGCCTGCTGGATGCCGGCCCAAACTGCCGCCGGTTTGCCGCCGTGCGGGATGTCGACGAGTGAGAAGCGCGGCTTGTCCGCGATGAAGTGCTCGATCAAAGCGCGGCTGTTATCCGTTGCCTCGTCGTTGACGATCACCACTTCCCAGGTGTACGTCTGTTGGGTGAGATAGTCATTGACTTCATCCAAAGCTCCCGCTTCGAGGTTTTTTGCCTCGTTGTAGCAGGGGATGATGACGGAAATGTATGGCGCGTTGGTGGATTGCGATTCTTCTTGTGGCATTTAAGCTCCTTCACAGAGAGTGATTAGGGATTGGGACTTAGCGATTAGATCCCGAATCCCTAGGCACAAATCCCTGATCCCCAATTATACTCAGTCCTGCGGCAGATCGATTGGCGCGACTTCGTCGAACGACAGGGGTTCGTCAGCCGACGGCATCGGTGGGTAATCCGGCATCTCCAGCCCGTGGACGAGATCATCGATGTAAACGAGCTTGTTGGTCGCCATTGAGTGATTCGCCGCGACGCCGGTAAGAATCGAGTACGCCCCGGCGCGTTGGTCGGCGGCGTGTTTGTACTTGTCTTCTGGCGGATTCGCGCCGAAGATATCGTTCAGCAAGCGTCTGTCGCCGCCACCGTGACCGCCTGCGCCCGTCCACACCTCCACAGCATACGAAGGGCCAAAGTGCGGCATAATGTGCGTGTAGGTCTCGCGCTTCAGCGTCTGCCCGGGAACTGAGCCGTCGGCGTTGATGTAGGAGGACTCTACTGTTTTGTGTTCTAGGCGTCCGCGCGTCCCGTTGAACGTCATCGTTAGCCCCTCCCAAGGCATGAAAGTATTCAACGAGTAGCTCATCTTCACGCCGTTTTGGTAATTGACGACCAACTGCATCGAATCCTCGATGTCTATGCTCTCGCTGAATACACACCGGTCGCGGAAGTAACCGTCGTATTGCTCGTTGTCGAGGTACAGCGCGGTCAGGCTGGGATACTTGCGCATGTCCAGGCGGAAGCGGCACTGATCCTCCGGGCAATCCAGGCAGCGTTCCGTGCGCTGGGTCAGGCCGTAGCGTTCCGCCGTCTCTGGAGTGTAGAAGCGGCGCTGCCCCTGCGCGAATACCGATTCGGGCACGGTCGACAGCAGCCAGTTGATTAAGTCAAAGTGGTGGGTGGCTTTGTGGACCATCAACCCGCCTGAGTTGACTTTGTTGCGATGCCAGCGCCGGAAGTAATCCGCGCCGTGGCGGATGTCGAGCATCCAGTGGAAGTCTACCGAAAGCACATTGCCAATGACGCCAGACATCAACAATGCTTTCACCTGCGTACGCGGCGGCGAATAACGGTAATTGAATGTCACCGTGCACTTTTTCCCTGTGCGCTTCTGCGTGTCGATGATCCGCTGGCACTTCACCTCATCCGTCGTCATCGGTTTTTCGGTGATGACGTCGCAGCCCAGCTCCATCGCGCGGCAGATATACTCGTCATGAAAGCAGTCCTTCGTGGTGACGATCACCGCATCAGGCCTGCACTCGGTGATCATCTGATCGAACTGTGCGGCCCTGTACCCTTTCACATCATAACCCCATTCACGGGCGCGCTCGCGGGCATAGTTTACGCGTCCCTCGTTTACGTCGCACACGGCGACCATCTCCGAAGTTTCCGCGAACATAGAAATCACTGCCCGCGTGTACATAGCTGAACGTCCGCCCAGCCCCACTTGCACATATCGTTTTCTACTCATATTC
>JBJYXQ010000301.1:0-3083 GCA_046260035.1 Anaerolineae bacterium | reverse complement strand
CGCGTTTGACAAATCAACCTAAATGGGTATAATCGCGAATGTAGGATGATGTAAGGTTCCGAGTTCGTGTCTATATCGCAAACGTCTGGACTTACCGCCCAGGCGTTTGTTTTTTAGATGACTGTGGACCTTGCGCAAGAAATACCATTAGTAATTGAAAGGAAGAAAAACAATGAGTGAGCGTGAAGTTGGTGTCGTGAAGTGGTTCAATGCCTCCAAAGGCTATGGTTTCATCTCCCGTGAGGGCAAAGATGATGTATTTGTGCATTACTCGGCTATCCAAACGGACGGGTTCAAAACCCTAGACGAGGGGCAGCGTGTCGAGTTTTCTGTTGAGAGGGGCGAAAAGGGGCTGCAAGCAACTGACGTTACTGCTATATAAACAAAGACACGTACAGATACATAGATTCTAAGATGAATTAGCACGATATTAAGAAAGCCATCCAGTTTGCTGGATGGCTTTCTTAATAATCAGCTTCAGTAGATCAACTAAATTAGCTACATCATAATGATAAGGAGTGCAAAAGAGATGGGAAAGATCCGCCGATTGGTGCTGGACACGTTAAAACCCCACGAACCGACTATTATCGATATGGCCTCACGTCTCAGCGATTTAGAGGGGATTTCTGCCGTCAACATCAGCATCTACGAAATGGATCGCAAAGTTGAGAATGCAAAAATCACTATTGAAGGCGATGCTGTTTCCTATCAGCGCGTGGCAGCAATCATCGAAGAGCTTGGCGGCGCAATTCATTCGATTGATGAGGCTGTGGCTGGTAGACAAATTATCGATGACGCTGCAACGCCCCAGGGGTAAATACCGAGATTACTCTGTACTATTTTGCGATAAGTACGTTCGATGGCGTGCTAACGATCATTGGCGTGTCTATAGGCGATCTGACGGCTCACGTCGATAACGTCAGTACTTACGCCCCCAATCCTCATTGCCCCAGTCTCTGATTGAGCCCATCACGCGCCCTGCGACCAAGCCGAACACAACCAATATCCCGCCCACAATCTGCGCCCATTCGGCTTGAACGATGATGTTTATGATCAGCGCAATCAGCAGACCCAGTAAAGCGCCGATGACCATGAACTGCCATTTCGCGGGAAAGTCCAGGATCACGCTCTTTGCCGTTATCTTCTTCTGCGTTTTGCGATGCCGTGCCACGAGACGCTGTTGTTGAGCGCGTTCCTTGGCTGTGGGGTCGCGTGCTTGCAGTTGTTCGTCACGGAGACGTTGCAAACGCTTGATTTCGTCCTCTTGTTTGCTCATAGATCACCTCACTGATAGGGTCCGCGGGTCTGTTTTCAGTATAGCATAAAACGACTCGTAGCGTAATTGCGTTGACATCCCTTTGATTGATGTTATCATTGCCTCGTTGTGTTGCTAAAGGTTTGGTGATGGAAAAGTTACGTAAACAGAAACCCATCTATACCGTGTTAATTGCCATCATCGTGGCGACTGTGCCCTGCTATTGTCTTGGGTTTGTGGCGCTTGCTGTACGACCGACACCACCGACTCCTGTGCCAACCTCGACGCCAACGATGACGCCCGAACCTGGCGCGACGCCAACCCCTTACCTCGTCGGTCCTGGCGACGGCCCCGATAACCGGACTTTGCCGCCTACGCCGACTCAGTGGTTCCCGCCGACGCGCACGCCGACGCCTCTTCCTTCGGCAACGCCGACTGAGACATTGACACCGACCAATGTGCCTACTGGCACGCCACCGCCTACTGCTACACCATCGCCAACCTATACAGCCACATCGACCGGTACGGCAACACCGACCCAGACGCCGTCGCCTACCGTGAGTCCGACGCTTACGCCCACTCAAACACCTACACTTAAGCCGCCGACTGAAACGCCAACGCCAACATCTACGCCTACCCAAGAAGTAATACCGCCACCTAGTGAGACGCCCACCGAGACACCTACGCCTACACTTACACCGACTGGGTCGTCTGTTGCGCCCTGAAAGGATACCTGTGGAATCAACTTTTGAACTGCTCAAAGCATTGACTGAAGCGCCTGGGCCTTCCGGGCGCGAGAATGTTGTCTGCGATAGCATTGCTGCGCGTTGGACGCCCCTGGCTGACGAGATCCGTGTGGATGCGATGGGCAGCCTTATCGCGTTGCAGCGCGGCGATGGCCCAGAGCCGCGCCCTGCGTTGATGGTCGCTGCCCACATGGACGAGATTGGCTTGATTGTGACCGGCATCGAAGGCGATTTCCTGCGCGCGCATGCGCTCGGTGGTATCGACCGGCGCGTGCTCCTGGGGCTGGATGTACTCGTCCACGGGAAGCGCGATCTGCCGGGTATCATCGCTAGCCGCCCGCCACACGTGCTCACGTCCGCCGAACGCGGGAAAATCATCGCCTGGGAAGAGGTCTACGTGGATACCGGCTTGCCGGAGGATGAACTTTCGTCCCTGGTAGGCATTGGCGACCACATCACCTTCGACCGCGAACTGCTGGCGCTCAAGAACGAGCGGGTCGCTGGCAAGGCCCTCGACGACCGTGCTTCGATCGTTGCCGTCACTCTGGCGTTGCAAGCTTTGCGCGCGCGCAACCACGCTTGGGATTTCTATGCCGTCGCCACCGTCCAGGAGGAAGTCGGCATCAAGGGCGCGATCACCAGCGCCTACGGCCTCGCGCCAGAGTTAGCGATCGCCCTTGATGTAACCTTCGCGGCGCAGCATGACGATGAGGCACCGGGCACGTTTGCCCTCGGTAAAGGGCCGACCATCGCCAGCGGTCCGAACTTCCATCCACAGGTGGTGGAACGCTTAAAAGCCGCCGCCAAAGCCGAGGAGATCCCTTACCAGCACGAACCTGTGCCTGGCGGTAGTGGCACCGACGCCTGGGGCATCCAGGTGGCGTGTGAGGGGATTCCCACCGGTCTCGTCGAAATTCCCTTGCGCTATATGCACCAGCCGGTCGAGACCGCTGCTTTGCAGGACATCGAACGCGCCGGGCGTTTAATCGCCAGCTTCGTCGCGCGGCTGGAGGCTGATTACCGCCCCCGTTGGGAGGATGAGCTATGACGGACACCCTGATGACCTTCTTGCAGACGCTCTC
>JBJYXQ010000300.1:0-1984 GCA_046260035.1 Anaerolineae bacterium | reverse complement strand
TCTCCGTCCCGGCGTGCTTAGCTGACAGCAGTCACTGCTCGAGACCGTGCTGAGGAGCGCACTCGCCCAGATATCGCCTGGTTCAAGCGCGACGGGAAAGCACGTTGCACACGGCGCCTGGTCCCTGATAAAACTAGGTTGCATCCCGCGCGCCATGGTCAGCAACAATCGCCGCGCGTCTTTGACCGGGTCCCGCAGCATCCAACCGAACCTCACTGGTGATTGAAGCCGGATGGAGGTTGTTGGCGATCGACATGTGCGCAAGAATGGCTTAGCCGCATTGTTGTGCGGCCCCCAACGATGATGTCGTCACCGAACGGGCTACCGCATCATATTCCACATATAGTTCATCGGAGAGGTGAATGATCGCGTGCCGTGATGTATGTCACTGGCCATAGCGCCGATCAATTCGTCGAACTGACTGATCTCTCCAGTCATAATCGCCATATTTTGATCCATCGTGGCGAGGTATTGCGATATCGTGCCGACCCCGCCGCGGATTCTAGACATCTCCTGCGACATTGACTCCTGGATGACGTTGATGTCAACGTTCATGGCGTTCATATGGTCGTCCATGTGCTCGACGACGTCGTCGATCTTGCTGATCTCGCCCGTCAGGATACCCACCTTGTCATGCATGGATGACATGTCCACTGACATATGGCGCACGTAGGACGTCATCTCGCCCATGTAGCTGGTCATGTCGTACATGAGCTTCATCGCGAAACCGAAAGCGGCTGCAGTGACAACGATTCCGGCGATGACACCTGTCTTGAGCCAGTTAGCACGCATCGGCCGTTCAGCTACTCCTGCAGTTGCGCGGAGGCGTGATCCGGTGAATGCGATGACGCGACCGGGTCGGCATCGTCCTGGTCGGGACGATCAGTCCACGCTTGGTCGAATGCGTCTCGCAGCATCGAATCCCGAAAAACAAGTCTCGGGTACAATGGGGAGAAAATCTCATGAAGGGCGACCGACTCTCCCGACTGCACGGCCGCAGGCAGCTTCTGACGGAAATACTCAAACGCGGAGGTTTCCACCACCACGACATCCAGCCGCCGCCTGTATAGTTTCAGCAACAACAGCGCATGATTGGCGATGACTTGCAAGGGCGGATCGATCCCCTCCAGCGGCTTCAGTGCATCACCCAGCACGGCGGCTACTTCAGGATGAACGCCCACGGTGCTGCCAGCAAGATCGGCAAGGGATTCTATTGGCCTGTGCATGTCGGCAAGGGTAGCGGCCGCAAACCGCCGCGGCAGGAGCCGCTTAGACCAGTACCACCCTTCCGGAATTTCGATCTCTGTCCCGCCGCACACCCAGACGGCGTCGATCCATCCGTTCCGAAAGGCGTCCAGGGCATCCCCAAGCGAAAAATAAAGCGCACGCGCTGGGTGCCCGGTCTGCCGGAACGCGTCCGCAACCAACGACCATTCGCGCCCGCCATCGTGCCCGTTCAGATAATAGTACGGCGGAGACGCGCAAGTGATCGCTACACCTAACTCGTGCGTGTGCGTCTCGCCGTTTGGCCCAGCCGGATGGGTATAAGGGTTTGGCCCCGCGACCACCGCATTTGCGATCAGGCCTGCGCCGAGCAGAGCGACCCCGATGATTCGCGACTTCCAAGCGGCATATGCATAGAACATGGAACGGTGCCCCAACGGCGCGTGATGAGAGCAAGATGTTTCGTTTCCCCCGAGGTCGTCGAGTGACCGGTGGAAGCTTTAGAAACTATCCATATCCTAATTCAGACCAAATTAGCCGGACATTGACACTTCTCAATGTCCAGCGGAACGGGGGGCTGAAAGGCACAGGAATGGTCCTCGGGTCCCGTTCGCCATCAGACAGGTGGACAGAATTTCGCTACGGGCAGGATACCAGCTTCCATCCCAGCGCGCTCCGCTGCCTGCGCCGACCAAACGAGTTTGTAACGACAGCGTGTAGAAGGGGTGGCGGAGGAACCGATCCACGTCCTGCTGGCTCG
>JBJYXQ010000299.1:0-2019 GCA_046260035.1 Anaerolineae bacterium | reverse complement strand
CCCTGATCCACGCACTTGGCGAGGATACGAGCCTGCCTATGTTGAATATGGCGTTGCTGGAACCGGTTTTTGTCATCCTCAGTGAACAAAGAATAAGGCTCCCGGTGGTGCATGACGAACTGCAGCATCATGCCAGCGGGTGTTACGCGGCCCATTCCGGCGTCAAGCGGTGGAATCGTCAGGCCGAACAGGCGTTGATGGCAGCCGAGAAGTGGTCGACGTTGGCATCATGGACCAACAAGTTGCCCTATCCGGCAGCGGACTTCGAGCGTGCTTGGAAGGACGTGCTTTTCAATCAGTTCCACGACGTCCTGGCGGGTACGAGCATCGAAGCCGCTTACGACGACGCACGTATGCTGTACGACGAGGCCCGGGCGATTGCTGCCCGCACAACCAATACAGCCGTGCAATCGTTGGCGTGGCAGGTGCGCATCCAGCCAGAACCGGAGACGATGCCTGTCGTGATCTTCAATCCGCACGCCTGGGAAAGTCGTGTCCCGGTGGAGGTAGCGCTGCGCGGGTTTGGCGACGTATCCTGTGGTGACGACGAATATATCATCGTCGATGAGATGGGAGCGTCGGTCCCGGTGCAACCGGTGTGCCCTGAGGCTACAGTGCCGAATATGTCCAAGCTGAGTTTTGTCGCGGAGTTGCCCGCGTTGGGATATCGAACGTACCGGGTGAAGAAATCGACGGATGCCGCGGCATCTGAGGGGAGCACGTCGGAGTGTGCCACGCCTGGACAGACGGACGAGTTTGTGCTGGAGAATGCGTCGTTCCGCCTGGAGTTTGACGCCGCGGATGGAGGCGTGCGACTGTTCGACAAGCGCGTGGAGGCAGAGGCTTTCACCGCCCCGGCGGCGCGAGCCATCGTTATCGATGATCCGAGCGACACGTGGAGTCATGGGGTCTTTCGCTTTGATGGTGAGGTTGACGCGTTCGCTGTGGAGCGTATCCAGTTGTTGGAGCACGGCCCGGTCAAGTCCGTGGCGCGCGTCACGAGCGTCTACGGTGACTCATGGCTCACCCAGGATTTTACACTATATCAGGCCTTGCCGCAGATTGATGTTCAGGTGACCGTCGACTGGCACGAGTCATTTAAGCTGCTTCGGTTGACATTCCCGCTCAATCTCTCCGTCCCCAAGGCGACATACGAGATTCCCTACGGACACATCGTCCGGCCAACGGATGGCGATGAAGAGCCCGGGCAGAGTTGGGTGGATGTGTCTGGGACCTTGCGTGGGACGGAGACTGCGTATGGCCTGAGTCTGCTCAACGATGGCAAGTACAGCTTCAGCGTGGATGGCGCGGTGCTCGGCCTGACGGTGTTGCGCAGCCCGATCTACGCCCATCACGTCCCCTTCACGCCTGATCCAGAGGGTGTCTATACTTTTATGGATCAAGGTTTGCAGCAATTCCGCTACACGCTACTACCCCATACCGGCACATGGCAGCAGGCGCAACCGATACAACGGGCCGCCGAGTTGAACCAGCCGCCTGTGGTCCTGAAAGAAACGTACCATCCGTGGGGGAGGCTGCCGCAGCGCGCCGCGTTTATCGCCGTCGAACCGGATAACATCGTCGTCAGCGTGCTCAAACAGGCGGAAGGTGGCGATGCCTGGATTATGCGGTGCTACGAAACCCATAACGTTGCCACGCCAGCTACAATCCATCTTCCGTATTGGGACCGCACGATTCAGACGGTATTTTGGCCGGGTGAGATCAAAACCTTCCTCATCCCCAGCGACCGCGTATCGCTGGTTATGGAAACCGATTTGTTGGAACGCGAGATCTAGCCGTAGCTGCATCGTTTGTCGTTTACGTTATTAAGAATCTATCCGCAAATTCGATTTTCTGTAGAAATTGCGCCTAAAGGCGCGGGATAGGAGGGTGTTTTTTAGTTTGCGGGCACAGCCCGCAAACTAAAAAACACCCTATTAAAGGCGGCTTGATAGCGTAGCGACCTTTAGCCGCAAAATCCGGCACAATCACGCGTAACTTGCACTGTGAATAACGTTC
>JBJYXQ010000298.1:0-2400 GCA_046260035.1 Anaerolineae bacterium | reverse complement strand
CTGTCCGGCGTCTTGCCCGTCGTCAGGTACGAGTGCCACACGTCTTCGGCCGTTGTATCGCGCTTTGTTTCGTCGCTCATAGTACATCACTCCGCGTCTGGGTAGCCAGGAATCAGCGATCTCCAGGATACTATTCTAGCGGATCGCCAGCGGTATTTAAACAAAGACATCATAAGTCTCAAGAATGCCGCTGCCGCGTCGTGGGCTTACACCCTTAACAAAAAGCATCCCGGATTCCTCAGGTTTCCGGGATGCCTGCGCGTGCCTTCTGCGAATAAGACAGTGCCGTTATCCGGCAGGCGCGTCCGGCGGGATGGGGCCAACGTGAAACGGCGCTCGGCCGTTACTGGGCGGGCGCGTCCGGCGGGATGGGGCCAACGTGAAACGGCCGCATCATCTCATTATCTTCATGCTCGACAATGTGGCAGTGCCAGACGTAAAAACCGGGCAGATCAAACTGTGCTTTGATGCGCGTGATCTCGCCTGGATAGGCAATCACGGTGTCCTTGAATCCCGTTTCCCATGCCTCGGGCGCCTGCATGCCATCGGCCCCGCGGCCCAGCACCTTGAACTTCACCAGGTGCACGTGAATGGGATGGGCATCCTCTGTGAAGTTATGGATTTCCCACTCTTCCGTCTGTCCGGGGACGGGGTTCTCGGTGATGAGATCGCTCCAGAGCAGCGGAACACCTTCGCCGACCATATCGAGCGTGCCCAGCAGCGCCGCCGTGGGGCCGAACTCTTCTTCCGGTTCACCACAATAGAGGACGATGTTACCGTCTTCGTCTTCGGACACGCGAACGCTGTCCGACTCCTCTTCGTTGAGCGATACCTGGCGAGTCGCGTCGGTCATGGACAGCATGGGCAGCGGCGGCAGCACCAATTGGTCCGCAGGCGTTGTATTATCTCCGCTGGTGGCGGCCTTGACGATAAACTTCATGACCTGTCCGGTGGACTCCCAATCGGAGAGATCCTCCAGGCTGATGCCGCCAAACGGCGCATCCGGACCATCATTGACGAGGTAGATCTCCGTGCCCACGGGAACGGTCGTGAAATCGACGATGACATCGGCGCGTTCGGCCGGCGCCATGAGCAGGTAGTCGAGCTCCGCGGGAGCGGGAAGGAAACCCTGCTCCGCGCCGATCTGCCAGAACGAGTACTGCGGGTTGTTGAAGCTGTCGTTATTCATTCTCGGCGTCGTGGTCATTTTCAGGATCAGAAAGCGCGAGTTGCAGCCGTTCAGGAAGCGGAAGCGGTAGCGGCGCTGCTCTACTTCCAGGTAGGGCCAGGTGAAACCGTTGGCAACTATCATGTCGCCGAAGAATTCGGGGTTCCAGATCGGCGTGACGTCGCGCGGCTCTATCGTCACGCTAGCCGGTGGCCCCGTAAATCCAGGCGTCCACCGCTTCCTCTTTACCTTTCAACTGCAAACGACGGAATTCCAGGCTCCCTTTGTCCAGCCCTGCCAGCTCACGGGTGCGGTCGCTGATCACGATCTGGCCGGCCTGCGCCTGGCCGCCAAGGCGTGAGGCGATGTTGACGTTGTCGCCAAGGACGGTGATTTCAATATTCTTGCCCGGCTGGCCTACGGCGCCGACGTACGCTACTCCCGTATGTATGCCGATGCCAAGCGGCGCCCAGGGCGCTTCCCCTCTGCCGTGACCGGTTGCCTCAAGGATGGCCTTGCCAACGTTGAACGCCGCGCGTGCGTGATTGTGATCGTCGGTGAAAGCGGGCACAAAGAAAGCGAATACCTCGTCACCGATCAGCTTTTCCACCATGCCGCCGTGCGTGTAGACAATGTCGGTAGTCACCTGGTAGAAGCGATCGATCAGGCGGCTGAATTCGCGGGCGCTCATCGACGCCGCCAGGGGCGTCGAGCCGCGAATATCGGCGAACAGCAGAGAGACTTCCAGCTCCGCGCCACCGGGGTGTTCCTCAATGAAGCGTTCACAGATGTTGCAGAGATGGGGGTTCATTTTTGAGGGCTGCACATGAAACAGCGAGCGCACGATCTTGCCACCAAGACCTGAAAACGGGAAGTGGCAAATCTGGCAGCGCGGATCGGCCGGCAGACGGCGCGCCACAGCGCGCATAGCCGGCGATTCGTACCAGGGCAGCGGGTAGCTGTCCGGCGTTTTACCCGTCGTCAGGTATGATCGCCATGCTTCTTCGACCGCGGGATCGTGTTCCATTTTGTCATTCATAAGCGTACCTCAGAGACAACTAGCAGGATAGGGCCAGATAGAGCCGCTGTCAAGCGAAAGTTCGGGCAGGATGGGATCAATTTCTGTGTATGGACTGGCGATACCCGGGAGCGCCGGTATTTTTTGCCGGCTGAGAACCCGGCGCTCCAATACACCGCAGGCGCGTCCAGCGGGATGCGAAGTGAGATGGCGA
>JBJYXQ010000297.1:0-2148 GCA_046260035.1 Anaerolineae bacterium | reverse complement strand
TGGCCATAGAGTTCTCCTTTCCTTCACGAAAAATTGTGTATAAAAGCTAGATATATTTAAATTACGGCATACCAATTTGTTAAACACACGCTTTCCGGAACATTAACATTCGAATTGCATTGGCTAATGCATGGTATAACACCAGTTATCTTGTAGCTGTGAGGAGAACCATGAACACACACGCCCAAACCGCAGCGGATGTCCGCGATAACTTGGCCGAAAATCTTGACTGGCGTTTTGCCGAACGGAATGACATAGCCGTTGCTCAATCCATCCATCAGGGGCACCCGGTAGACGCGGTGCATACTTTGGATGAAGCCGGGTTGCTCGACGGCTTCTTCAAATTCCTCCAAGAGTTGCAAATCCTGGAGCATTGGCAGACGTTCACCATCAACAAGGTGTATCGCGTGTTCCTCCCGGCCATCTACTTCGTGTTGCTGTATGGCACGCGCGTGCTCTTTGGGATCGCCTCGTCGAACGCCCTTCCGGCACTGTTGTTCAGCGATGTGGCCGTGATGACGCTGGTGGGCTTCAATGCCTATCTCGTGGCGCACGGGATGACCCAACGCGGCGCACAGCAGCGTACCGGCGAGCGCCCCTATGTCCTGATGGATCCGCAGACCCTGGCCAGCACCATCTGCAAGGCCAGCGCAGAGGCTCTAGCTGACCTGTTCAACGGTACTATCCAGTTGCTGGCGGCGGCCCATGTCTTTCCGGAGCAAGTCATGGCGGCGGTGGATGGCACCAAGATTCCCACGACGCGCCGGTACCAGGGCTGTGGTCAGATGCCGGAAACGCAGAGAAAGCGGCAGCGCGACGGAAGCTGGGTCGAGGTCGTGAAACAGGTCTACGGCTGGCGGCTCATCGCCCTGGTGGATCTGGTGACGTTGATCCCTATCGCCATCAAGATCGTCAAAATCCAGGAGCATGAAGCCCCGCACTTGTTGGAACTCCTGACCCAGGCCCAGCAGAACCTGGCTCCGCACAGCCGCATCGTCTCGCTGGTCGTGGACCGGGCGTATGTTGATGGGCCGACCCTCTACCAGGTGGATCAGCAAGGCCTTATCTGGTACCTGGTCGCGAAATCGAACATGGATGCGCGCCACACGGCGCTGGCTTTGAGCGCCGAAGGGACTGCCCAAGAGCGGATTGAGCATGTGCGCCACGGCCACGGGCGGGATGCGGTAGTCGCGCAGTTGCGCACCGAAATCATCCCCGTCAACGGCATTCGTACCTGGTCCGCATATCGCCCGGTTGCCGAAGAGGGCGACCGTCTGGCCTTTGCCGACCGTCCGGCGCTCAATGCCGTGGTGCTGAAAATATGGCGAAATGAGACCCCCGACCCCAAGACCGGTCCGTGGGTGATTCTGAGTAACGGAACGGTCGATGCGCCCTGGACCCTGGTCGATGCCTATGATGATCGGAGTTGGATTGAGAACGGGTTATTCCGCAATAGCAAGCAGTTCTGGACCTTGACACGGTGGTCCCCGGAGAAAACCGAGGCCGGGGTCCGCGCACATTTGACCTTCGTGATGCTGATGATGGCCACGGCCACGGCCTACCGCTTATGGGATAAGGCTCAGAACGAAACCCTACCGGTGGCCCCTTCCCATCTGGCTCGACCTATGCCACCGGCACAAACCGGGGCTCCGCCTCCTGCCCCCCCGCGGCTATCCCACGCGCAATTGGCGGGACAAGGCGCGCAACGTTGGCGTCAAGAACTGCGCCGCCAGAACCGAGACAAGCTCATCGTCTTTGTCGGGGATACTTACGGCATCTTCGACACCCACGAGTTTATGGTGTTGACCCGGGTGCCGCTACGGCAACTGCCACCGCACCTGGGCTCGCCCGCAGATGTGCTGCGCCGCTACAAATGTTCACTTGCAACCGACGCAGATTCGAATGGTAATGTGCGTTTATCTGAGCAAAATTCTATACCGTAATTTAAGTTACAGCTGTTGCAGCACCGTTGCTATGAAATTTCGATCTACTGAGACTCGTTGTGTGTTTCATCGTGCTATCCTTTCTGCTCAATGCAGTTCAGGATAGCACCATCCAAAAGTGTTACGACTTTGTGAGACTTTAGTGATACGACTTAATGAGATTCAACAGCAGTCAGCGCTAAACAGAGGCTTATGCTCGATCCCA
>JBJYXQ010000296.1:0-3031 GCA_046260035.1 Anaerolineae bacterium | reverse complement strand
CTTAACGAGGTAAAGCATGACTCACCAACCCAACCAATTCGCCATTTCCATTATGTCCCGCGACCGTATCGGCATCATCGCTGAAGTCTCCGGCGCTATCAGCGAGCTTGAAGGCGATATCGCCGATTTGCGCCAAAGCGTGCTGCGGGGCTATTTCACGATGATCCTGTTGGCATCCTTCCCGGCGGCGGTGGCGGCGGAGCAGGTTACACAACGACTCACCGCGCTCAGCGTCGAGGGCAAACCCGCGCTGGATATCGCTGTGCGCCCAGCGAACGATGCTGCCGCTTCCGGTGCGCCCGGCGTGCCCGACAACGCCTATGTCCTTACCGCCAGCGGTCCCGACCGCATTGGTTTTGTGGCGACGGTCTCCTCCTTCTGTGCGCAAAACGCCATCAATATCCTCGACCTCTCCACGGCAGTGGATGACGGCACGTACATCATGATGCTGCTTGTCGATTTGAGTCGCTGCAACGACCTCGGCGCGCTGCGTGATAAATTGAACGCCTTCGGGCAGGAGATGGGGCTTAGCGTGGTGTTGCAGCATTATGATATTTTCCGGGCGACAAACGAGATCAAGAAGTAGGGAGTAAGGGCCAGCTTACTCCCTACTTCCATCTTTTCAACAGCTAGATGGAGTAAAGCAGCATGATTCAATCCGACCAAATCCTCAATACCGTGTCGATGATCCAAAAAGAAAACCTTGATGTGCGGGCGGTGACGATGGGCATCAATTTGCTCGATTGTCACGGAGCTAACATTGCGGAGACATGCGCGAAGGTGCGGGCGAAAATCCAGCGCTGCGCGGGTGAATTGGTGGCGACGTGTGATGCTATCGGTGAGCAGTATGCGATTCCCGTGGTCAACAAGCGCATCGCTGTGACACCCATCGCCGACGTGGGGGCTGGACTGCACCGGGACGACTTCGTGCAACTGGCACACGCACTGGATGCCGCCGCCACTGACGTGGGCTGCGACCTCATTGGTGGCTTCTCCGCCAACGTGGAGAACGGCATCAGCCAGGCGGACGCGGAACTTATCGCCGCTATCCCGCTGGCACTTTCCGTGACGGAACGGGTGTGCAGTTCGATCAACGTCGGCTCCACGCGCTACGGCGTCAACGTGGATGCGGTGGTGCTGTTGGGCCACACCATCAAGGCGCTGGCGGAGCGCAGCGCGGCGCAGGGCGGCTTCGCGGCGGCCAAGTTCGTCGTCTTCACCAACCAGCCCACGGATATGCCCTTTATGGCTGGGGCTATCCACGGTGCGAACCAGCCGGAAGTCGTCATCAACGTGGGTGTCAGCGGGCCGGGCGTGGTGGCGCGGGCGCTGCAACGCGCTGTCGAGCAGGCGGGCGATGCCTCGCTGGGCCTGCACGATCTGGCCGATGTCATCAAACGCGCTGCGTTTCGTGTCACGCGCTGCGGCGAACTTATCGGCAAGCAGGTGGCGCAGACGCTGGATGTACCCTTTGGCGTGGTGGACCTCTCCCTCGCGCCGACGCCCAACGTGGGCGACAGTGTTGGCGAAATCCTCAAAATCCTCGGCGTGGACGCCATCGGCGCGCCCGGCTCCACGGCAATTGTGGCGCTGCTCAATGACGCCGTCAAAAAGGGCGGCTCCTTCGCCAGCCAGAGCGTCGGCGGCTTGAGCGGCGCGTTCATCCCCGTGTGCGAGGATCGGGAACTGGCCGACGCGGTCAAGGATGGCAGCCTGGTGCTGGAAAAGCTGGAAGCGATGACGAGCGTGTGTTCGGTGGGCCTGGATATGATTGCCATACCCGGCTCCGTGGATGCAGGCACCATCGCGGCCATCATCGCCGATGAAATGGTCATTGGGATGATCAACGGCAAGACCACCGCCGTTCGCCTCATCCCTGTACCTGGAAAGGAGGCGGGCGATTTCGTTGTCTTTGGTGGCCTCTTCGGCGAAAGCGCCATCCTCCCCGTGCGCAATGTTGGCCAATCCGCGCGTTTTGTGGCGTTTGGCGGGAAAATTCCTGCGCCGATCCACAGTTTGAGAAATTGAGACAAGAAGAATTGCGAATAGCGAATTATGAGTTACGCATCACGCTTCACGTATCACGAGTCCCCAATCCCTAATTACTATTCCCATTCTGCGGCTTGACCACAACGACCTGCGTCGGGTAGGGGAGCTCAATTCCTTCTTCCTCGAACCGGCGATAGATTTCTAGCTTGATCGCCTGCTGTGTGTCCATGAAAAGCCTGTAATCGGGTGAAGCGACGAAGTAGACGACCTCGAAGTCCAGGGTGTAGTTCCCGAATGTTGTGAAGTGAGCGCGGTCGAAGTCGATCTCAGGCTGCGCGGTGATAATCTCGCGCAGAATCTCGGGAATCTGTTTCAGTTTGTTGTACGGGGTATCTACTGCAACGCCAAGGCTGAAAACGCACCGGCGGCGTTTCATCCGTTTATAGTTGCGGATACGGCTGTTGAGCAGGTTTGAGTTCGATAGCACGAGTTGTTCACCGGTGAGGCTGCGCAGTCGCGTGCTCTTGATGCCGACGCGTTCCACGGTGCCACTGTAGTCGCCCATATTGATGAAATCCCCAATCTCGAACGGTTTGTCGAAGGCGATGGACAGCGCGGCAAACAAATCTCCTAGGATGTTTTGCACGGCGAGAGCGACGGCAATGCTACCGACGCCGAGGCTGGCGATGAGCGTGTTGATCTCAAGGTTGGGGATGTTGTCCAGCGCCGTCAATAGAAGCACTGACCACAAAATCACTTTGGCGATGATGCTGACCGCGTTCATCGCCGTTGCGATGCTGGGATTTTCCTGGCTCTCTTCCTCTATCCGGTGGCTGACGTATATATTGATGCTGCTGTTGCCCCACAGCGCAACTTGGACCAATCCCAGGAAAAGCGCGATGGCGCGTGCCATAGGTGCGAAATCCGGCTGTGTTTTCAGGAGCACCAAAACTGCGAAGATAGCGGCCGCCAATTTAAGGTAGGTCCACGTTCGCTTGCTGGCTTGGTACAGGAAGTCATCGATGAGGAGACGTGTTTTCTC
>JBJYXQ010000295.1:2323-5434 GCA_046260035.1 Anaerolineae bacterium | reverse complement strand
GCTCGCGGATGCGCTCGACATAGGTGCGCGTCTCGGCGAAGCCGATGAGTTCCACAAAGAGGTCTTGATCCGCGTTGGCTGCGTTCCACCACCGCATCGAGTTCCCCGGTCCCCCGTTGTAGGCCGCCATCCCTGCGAAAAGATTCCCGTCGATGTAGTCTCGCTGTGTCGCCAGATACCACACACCGAAGCGCACGCTCACCATCGGGCGGTAGAGGTCGGATGTCTCGTAGCCCGGCGGCCAGCCAAGTGCCTGGGCGATTTGCTCGCCGGTGGGCGGGATGACCTGCATCAGACCGTGCGCGGCGGCATAGGATGTGGCGTAGCCCTCGAAGAGGCTCTCCTGACGCAATAGCGCGTAAACGAAGAGTGGGCTGAGATTGCGCGCGGCGGCTTCTGGCTCCACCAGATCGCTGTAGTAGGTGGGATAGATCAAGCAACCGAGGAAGCGCGGCAGATCCTGGATCGAGGGCGCATCGGAGAGCCGCCACACCGTGGATGCGGCGATGATCGACGAGCGGTACAAGCCAATATCACGGAAATAGAGCGCCAGCCGGTATTGCGTCAGCGCGTCGCCAGTTGTGGCTTCGCGCAACGCTTCCAGGTCGGCGCGGGCTTCGTCGAAGTGACCCAGGCGCAGCAGCAGCGTTCCCCGCCGCAGATAGACGTTATCCAGTAGCTCCGGCGACAACGTCGCCAATTCCTCGCTCGATTCCAGATCCAACCACCCGGCTAGCCATACTTCTGCGGCGGCCTGGTCGTCCGGTGTATCACAGGCTGCAATTGGCACATCTGTGACGGCGAACGGTTCCCGCCCTTTCAGCAAATCGGCGGCCCGCAAGCCGTAGTAATCCCATGGCCCGGCAGCTACAGCCTCGCTGAGCGCCTCCGTCCCGCTGACAACATTGCCCGTTTGCAGATAGGTCTTTCCCACCCAGAAGCGCGCGCCTTGGGCCTGTTCGCTGTAAGGATACCAGACGACGAGATCGTTCCAGGTGGCTTGCGCCGTGGCAAGATCGCCGTCGCTGTAGTACAGCAACCCAGCGTGGAAGCGCGCGTCGGTGGCGCTCTCGTCGTTGGGATAAGCCTCCGCCATCTCTAGGTAAAGGTCGGCAGCCTCCGTGAAGCGCTCGGCGCGCTCGAGTAGGTTGGCGGCGCTTCGTAGCGCCTCTGCCGCGCGTGGGTGATCGGGCAATTCCTCCGGTAGTGTCCGGTAAGCCGTGATCGCTTCGTCGATGCGACCCAGTCCGGCGAGTGCTTGTGCTTTGCCAATCCACCCGCTCCCCCAGTAATCATCCCCTTCGTGATCTTGCAGGAGTGTCTGGAATGCCGACAATGCACGGCTGTAATTTTCCACTCCCAGGTAGGACATTCCGATGTAGTAGTGGGGTTCCCCGCCGTGGCTGGCGCTGGCGTTGATGACGCGCGTGAAGGCCTGGATCGCCGGGTCGTAGGCTTCGGCGTAATAATCCACCAGGCCGCGCAGCGTCTCATCGACCGGTTGTCCGGCGTTCACCAGTTTGATGAGCGCCTGGTAAGCGGGATCTTGGGTGGGGTAGGTGGCGACAAGGACTTGCATACGGCGGTAAGCTTCGACGTCCTCGCCGAATATGAGTGCGGTGTCGGCGGCCTGGAGCATAATGCGCGCCCGGTAGCTAGCGATTTGCGCGACGTCGAGGATGCTATCGTAAGCTTCCATCGCCGCCGGGTAATCCGCCAGCGCCGCGTAAGTCAGGCCGAGTTTCTCACCCAGGAACGCTTTTTTGCTATTGGTGTCGGCAGCGGCGAGTGCCAGGTTGTAGGCGTCGCGTGCTTCCTCAAACTTCCCGGCGGCGTAGAGCGCATCGCCCTGCCACTCGCGGGCGGGATGGGTTAGTAGCGGATAGGCCTGTGCTACGACGTCGTAGTGGTCAGCGGCGGTCAGCGAGTCGCCGGAGGCCATCAGCGCGTCAGCCAAGTAGAGGTGGGCTTCGGCAAGCTGCGGTGCATCGCTAACGAGAGTTTCCAGCAGTTCGATCGCTTCGGTGTAGGCACCGCGCGCCAGGCGCGTCTGTCCCACACCGAGCATCGCGCGCTGCGCCTCTTCCTGTGTGATTGACGAGAGCGGCAAAAGGCGTTCGTACAGCGCTTCTGCCGTATCCCAGTCGCCGTTGCGGTAAGCGTGTTCTGCTTGTTCCAGGACTTCACTCGGCATAGGCGTTGGCGTGGGTGTCGGGGTTGGGGTAGGTGTGGAAGTAGGTGTGGGCGTTGGTGTCGGGGTAGAGGTGGGAGACGGTGTGATGGTTGGCGTGGGCGTTTTCGTCGCCAGCAGGGGAATGTCCACCGGCAGGTCAACGCCTGAGCAGCCTGTCAGGACGGCAAGGAGCATGATCCATACGACAAAGCGCTTTTTCATGGTTTCATTATAACATAGGTGGAACCTGGAACTCAGACCGCCCGATTCGCAATCTCCGGCGCTTTCTTGAACAACCGCCACAGCACCGGCAGGGTGATCAGGTTGACCACTGCCAGCAGCAAGAAGACCATCGAGAAGCCCAGATCGTCGCTGAGGGCGGTGGCAAGACCGTCGGCGACCGCCGATCCGAGGTTGGAGATGCCCATCATAATGGCAAAGATCGATGCCGCGATGCGCGCGTCGGCGATGTCCATCGTGAGGGCGAAGAACAGCGTCTCCTGGAATGCCCAGACGATGCCCCACAGCAGGCCCAGCCACAGTACGCCCCGCGCGCCCGTCGCTGCGCCGATGAGGGCCGCCATCACGGAGATCAGCACTGCCCCTGTGTAGGCGCTGCGTCTGCGCCCGATGCGGTCGATCAGCACACCGCCTACCAGCGCGCCGACCACAGCGCCGATCCCGCGCAACGCTCCGTACTGCCCGATGACGCTCTCCGTGGCGTTGAAATTCAGCCGCATGAAGTACGTCACCAGCCCATCCGTGCCGAAAGAGCCGACCGAGTAGACGACGGCGTACAGCGCGAAGAGCAGAAAGCGCGGCTGGCCGAGGTCTTTGAACGCGCTCCATTGAAAGCGCGTGGTCGCGTCACGGGCCGGCTCGCGCACGCGCACGACCCACAGCAGGGGGAGCAGCATGCTTAGCCCGATGATGGGGAA
>JBJYXQ010000295.1:0-2223 GCA_046260035.1 Anaerolineae bacterium | reverse complement strand
GGCTTGCGATGTCCCATCCCCAGCAGGTTGACCTTGTCGCTGAGCATGCCGATGAAGATCTTGAGGATGAAGGGGATTTGCAGGATGAAGGTGAGCGCGCCGATAGCGTTTGAGCTGATGCCCAGGCTATCGAGATAGGGCTTCTGGAAGTTGCTGAAGTAGGCCAGGCCGACGCCCTGTACGACGTAGAGCGCAGCAAACATGCTCAGGCGAAAAGAACGGGATGGGTTCTGTTTCATTGTTAGGCTCCTTGTTTATGGTCGTGTCGTTGTTAGTTGGATAGTCGGCAACGTTAGTCCGGATTGTAGCGCTGCGTCAAAGGGCCAAGTTGGCCTTGGTCGCCCGCGTCGAACCAATCTTGGATGAGGCGGAACGAGATGGAGTTACGCGACGGCAGGCCGAACGTTCTGGCTTCGAGTCCCTGCCGGATTTCGCTGCGGGTGAACCAGCGGAAGTCCTCCAGTTCTCCATCGTTGCACTCCGGCCCGGCGCAGAGCGTGTCATCGACCGCTTCAGCGGTGAAGCCCAGCATCAGCGAACTGGGAAACGGCCAGGGCTGCGAGGAGTGGTAATGGACGGCAGCGACGCGCGCGCCGGTCTCTTCCTGGACTTCGCGTGCGACGGCGTCTTCGAGACTTTCGCCCGGCGCGACGAAGCCGGCGATGTTGGAATAGCGCCCTTTGGCCCACGTGGGTTGCCGTCCGAGCAGAATCTTGTCGCCGTAGGTGGTGCAGACGATGATGGCGGGGTCGGTACGGGGAAAGTGCAGTTGCTTGCATTGTGGATTTGTGCAGGCGCGCAGATGTCCGCCTTCGCGGCTCTCCGTCGGACTACCGCACACACCGCAGAAGCGGTGCTGTGCGTGCCAATAGGCCATCGCTCTGGCGTAAGCGAGCATCCCGCCGTCGAACCGGCTCAGCAGCGGACTGACCCGGCGCAAATCCTGGAATTCACCAAGCGCTGCCAACGCAGCCGGTGGCTCCGCCGTCACAGGCAGATCAAATGTGACGTAGGTGCGTCCTTCGGCGACGCCGAGTACGGTGAGGGATGCCGCCTGCGCAAGGTAGGTCGCTGCGGTTTCCGGTATCAGCCAGACCGGGCGCGGCGGATCACCAGGCGCGACGAGCGGCTGCAATCGCCACACCGGCAAGAAGCGGGTATTGGGATGCGCGAGTTGGGCGGCGACCCATGCCTCGTCTTGCAGTTGGTGGTGCACGCGATCCAGACCGTAGCCGGTGAAAAGGTTGGGAACGGATTGTTGTGGATGCTTCATTTCTGTGTCCTTGTGAGAGGTTTGTCTGAATTACTAAAGCGCGCTTTCAATGTGTTTTCGTAGACTCGGCGAAAATCAGCCTCGTCGAAGCCAAAGGTGTCCACCAGTAATTGGTATTCTGAAGTTAGGCTGTTGAGAAACGGACCGGGATCGTCAGTGTTGATGCTGAAGTTCAAACCCAGGTTGCGTGCCTGGCGGATAGGGTGCTCTTCGATGCGCGCCACGCTGCCTGTTTTGAGATTGCTCGTAGGGCACATTTCGATGTGAATCTGGCGCTCCTGGAACAGTTCGATGAGCGCCGGGTCCTGGAACAGGCTCACGCCGTGGCCGATGCGGTCGGGATGGCCGTGTTCCAGCGCGTCCCACACCGATTCCGGCCCACACCACTCCCCCGCGTGGATTTCGATCCCCATCCCGGTTTCATGGCAGCGATCGAAGGTCCGCGCGTAAGCTTTGACGGGGTTCTTGTTCTCCAGCCCCGCCAATGCTATACCCACAACCAGGCTGGCTTCGTATAGGGTGATGGCCCGATGCGCGATTTCTTCCGCCATTTCTGGCGTCCTGCCACGTCCAAAGATGATGAGGAAACTCACCTCGATGTCACCTGCTGCATGGTGTTTGGTCCAAGTGTGGAGCGCAGTGAACGCTTCAATAGCAGCGGTGATGTCGTGAGGGACTTCGCTCGAACCGATCATGAACTCAGCGTAGTGCACGTTTTGTGCTTTCAGCGCTGCAATGTGCTGCGTCAGGATCGGGAAATAGCACCTTAATTTCCCGCTGATGGAATCAACCGCCCGCCACCAGTGGAAAAAATTCTCGACATCCGTGATAGGGTAGTAGGGTATGAAGTCTTCAGGTGTGATGGGGAACGTGGGATCGTCGCGGCGGATAGCCCGGGCCATTTCCGGGCTGAGGATGCCGTCGAGGTGGCAGTGCAACTCGGCTTTGGG
>JBJYXQ010000294.1:2993-4111 GCA_046260035.1 Anaerolineae bacterium | reverse complement strand
ATCGTGCTGCTGATCGCCCAAGCAGGAACCGGCAGGTCGGTCACCACTATCAGGTGATTGACGACACACTCTGAATCGGGCGGTGTGTCCAGCGAGCGAGCAAGTTCGCGCACAAGGGACAGGTCTGTGCCCAAGGGGAGCGGCTGTAGGGCTTTGGCCGCCTGCCGTATCGTGTGTGTGTCTCCATCGACTGTCGGCCCGTGCGCGAGGTCAAAGCTGGACAGTCTAAAGCAGGGAGCGGTGCCTTGGGCGCTTAAACCTGGCGACCGTGATGATGTGATTGCTGCGTTTTCGATGACCTCGATGGATCCACAGTTGGCCTCTGAAAGCGTCAAGATGTTTATGACCCTGATGGACGACCCAGATATACCTACACAGTCCGGTTACTACGGGCATTTCGAATTGCTGCCCAACGGTCGTTATGCTGGCGTGATGGGCCTTATCACTAACACGTTCACAAGTATGGTCGTACAGTTGACTGTCCAGGATGCAGTTGTCTGGCATGTCGGCTTATGGGAGGACGTTGAGGCAGAGGCGATTGAGAGCGCGACACCTGTAACGACCTCTGTGGCTGGTGGCGGTGGCGGTGGTCTTCTTGGTGGTGTAGCCGCGCCCGCTGCCACACCAGAAGCGGCTACTGCAGCCGCACTCGCGGAGTATCGTGATGTTGAGCCGGTTACCTTGCTTGTTAGCCGCGAAGACGCATTGGTTTTGAAATACCTTATGGAGATGGGGGCCGATTTGGACTTGGTTTTACGCTCGGCTGGCTTTACTGGCACGGTCATTCAAACGCAACCCGTCTGGTTCCGGTACATTCTGGACAAGTATCAGTTGCCGGACACGATGCCTACCGATGTCGTAGCCCCCGCGCCTGTGCGTAAGCCATTGGAAGTTCCGCCTATTGCTACGCCAGAGCCGGTTGAATAAGGAACAGGTATGGCCGACAAAATCCGTGTAATGATTGTCGACGATATCGCGGAAACGCGAGAGCAGCTGCGTAAGCTGCTCTCGTTTGATCCGGATATCGAAGTCATCGCTATGGCCGGTAGTGGTGAAGAAGCTCTGAAAATCATTACAGAGGTCTTCCCCGATGTGGTTTTGATGGATATCAACCTGCC
>JBJYXQ010000294.1:0-2893 GCA_046260035.1 Anaerolineae bacterium | reverse complement strand
GCCAAGATTGTAACAATCTACAGTCCGAAAGGTGGTACAGGGTGTACTACACTGGCGGTCAACTTGGCAATTGCGATGCAGACGGCGTTGGGGGCAGATGCCAAGGTGTGTCTGGTCGATGCAAATCTGCAATTCGGGGATGTCGCCATCTTTATGAAACTGCAAGCGACACGCACGCTTGCCGATCTTGCCCCACATGCACAGGACCTGGACCCTGACCTGTTGCGAGGTATTCTGGTGCCGCACACATCCGGTGTGCAAATCCTGGTTGCCCCTGCATTGCCTGAAGAAGCTGAAGTGTTTCGTGATGGCGGCGTTGAAGAGAGTGGCGCCAATGCGCGCCTTAAGACCATTCTAGAATTTGTGCGGCGAGAGTTCGACTACATAATCGTTGATACATCACACCAAGTCGATGATGTGGTTTTGGCGGCGTTGGATGCAAGCGATTTGTTCGCTGTCGTGACGCGTCCAGTCATTCCTGAGATACGTGGGGCACGCCAGTTTATTGATTTGTTGCAAAAATTGAGTTACCCTATGGATAAGGTCTCTCTGGTCATCAATGGTGTGGATAACAAACGCATGGGTATCCAGCCCGAAGCCATTGAGCGTGCGATGATGCCTGCGATGGTTCACATCCCTTATGATGAGCGCATTGCGCTGCGCGCTGCCAATTACGGCGAGCCGCTTATCCTTAAGAACTCACGAACTCCAATTGGGCAGGCGATTGTTAATTTTGCGACTGAAATACAAAAGCACTTCTCGCAAACGGTAGAAGATACTGCCGATCCTGTGAGTGAAGCGCAGAAACGACCAGGTATAGGTCGTTTGTTATAGAATCTATCCGAAAATGCGCCGTTGACGCACTAGAAACACTTGCAGGCACAATTCGGATAGAGTCATAGTCTAAAGTGGGGAGATGAGCCGTGTCACTCTTGCGCAGAATTGAGAAAAAACCTTCGCCTTCACAGGCGCCCGCGTCTGTTGCTCCCGAACCAACCTCTAGTGATGTGAGTGGAGAAGTACAACGGCGTGCCGCGCCGCGTGGGCGGGATGCCTATATGGACTTGAAGACCCGCGTGCAGAACCGCCTCATTACCGAAATGGATCCTTCGATGGATGTATCCCGCACTGCCGAAGTGCGCGCGACAATCAAAGAGATGTATGACGCGATTCTTCAGGAAGAGAGTATCATCCTGGGACGTAAGGAGCGCGACGCACTTTTTGAGCAGATTGTGGCGGAAATTATAGGACTAGGGCCGCTGGAACCTCTTCTGGCAGATGAATCGATCTCCGAGATTATGGTGAATGGCCCCAAGAAAATCTTTGTGGAACGCCGAGGTAAGGTGCAGCGGGTGAACCTGGCTTTTGAATCCGACGAACACTTGATGCGGATTATCGAACGCATTGTAGCGCCGTTGGGCCGCCGTATCGACGAGAGCAGCCCTACCGTGGATGCGCGCTTGAAGGACGGTTCGCGTGTTAACGCCGTCATCCCCCCGATTGCTTTGAATGGTCCAACGCTGACCATTCGTAAGTTCTTTAAGAAACCGCTCACGATTGAAGACTTGATTCGCTTCGGTTCAGTTACCGAAGAGGCGGTCGAGTTCTTGCGGGCTTCCGTAATTGCCGCCGTCAATATTGTCGTTTCCGGTGGTACGGGCACTGGGAAGACGACCTTCCTCAACGTACTTTCGAGCTTCATTCCTTCGGACATTCGCATTATCACGATTGAGAATGCGGCGGAGTTGCAGCTCCGTCAGGAGCACGTCGTTACCCTCGAATCGCGTCCGCCCAATGTGGAAGGTAAGGGAGAGGTAAGCATCCGCGATTTGGTGATCAACTCGTTGCGGATGCGCCCAGACCGTATCGTGGTGGGGGAGTGCCGTGGTGGTGAGGCTTTGGATATGCTCCAGGCGATGAATACCGGTCACGAAGGGAGTATGACGACACTCCATGCCAACAACACCCGTGATTCGCTTTCGCGATTGGAAACCATGGTGTTGATGGCTGGCATGGAGTTGCCCCACCGCGCGATTCGTGACCAAGTGGCTAGCGCTATCGACATGATTGTGCAGTTGGAGCGGATGCGCGATGGGTCACGCCGCGTCGTCTCTATCACCGAAGTCCAGGGTATGGAAGGTGATGTGATTACCACGGCTGATATTTTCAAATTCGAGCAAGCCGGCTTTGAAGAGGGAAAGGTTATCGGCCGCTTGCGGCCAACTGGGATCCGACCCAAATTCATGGGAAAAATCGAGGAATCCGGCATTCACTTACCGCCATCGATCTTTGGTGTAGCGCAGCGTGTACGTTACTAGCATATACTATACACTGCACTTGGTGGATAGAAAGGCGAATAAACCATGAACCCCATTATACTTATTGGTGGCGCGATTGTTCTTATTTCAATCGTCTTGCTGGTGGTAGGCCTGTCGGGTAAACCTGCCGGTCAGGAGCTTGTTGAAGAACGCCTGGGCGAAACCGAAAAGAAACCCAAGAAGAAAGAGAAGAAAGCTAAACGTGAATCTGCAGTCGGCGCGGCGGTGGATCGCGCTGTAGCGGGACGTGGTTTTGCGCAAAATCTGGCGACACAATTAGCGCGTGCTAATCTCAAATGGACGGTTGGCGAGTTCATTGTGATGACCGTGGTTTTTTCCGCTGGTGCTGGATTGCTATTTTTTATCCTCAAGCGTATTATTTTTGTGCCGGTTGGCATTTTGGGTGGCTTTTTTCTCCCACGCATCTATCTTTCCGCGCGGAAGAACAAACGCCTCAAGGAATTCAATAATCAACTGGGTGACGCTCTGAACCTGATGGTGAACTCGCTGCGGGCTGGCTACAGCACAATGCAAGCGATGGAAGTTATCTCCAATGAGATGCCGGCACCCATCTC
>JBJYXQ010000293.1:0-3830 GCA_046260035.1 Anaerolineae bacterium | reverse complement strand
CCGTACTCGAAACGGGTCACGCCCCGCTGTACTTTTCAGCCAATAATGGACGCGAGCCATTCTTCATCTATCTTGTCACGTTGGGGGTGGCCGCGCTAGGGCGCAGTCCGCTGGCTGTGCGATTACCGTCTTTCTTCGTGGGGTTTCTCACGCTGGCGGCAACCTACGATCTGGCGAAAGTTCTGTGGGGGCGGCGTGCCGGACGTTGGGCGTTGGCCGTGCTGGCGGTAACGTTCTGGCACGTGCACCTGAGCCGGGTAGGCTTCCGCGCTGTGATGTTACCGCTCTTCACCGCGCTTTTTCTCGCGCAGCTCGCGCGTGGACTTCGCAATCACGAGTCAAGAATCAGCGAATCGCCGGATCGAAGATCCAAAATCCAAAATCCGAAATCCAAAATCGGAAATTGGATTGCTGCCGGAGCGCTCTACGGTGCGAGTTGGTATACCTATATGGCTGCGCGTTTCACACCGGTCGCGCTGGGAGTAATGATCGTGTACGGGCTGCTTTTTCACCGCGAGCGGACACTCCAGGCCTGGCGCGGCTTGCTGTTATTCTGTGTGATTGCGTTGCTCGTCCTTGCTCCGCTGGGTGTCTACACCCTGCGCCATCCCGACGTGGTGTTGGCGCGCACCGGACAGGTGACGATCCTCAGCCCGGAGATCAACGGCGGTGATTTTTGGGGGACGCTTGTCGGCCACACCTTGCGCACGGCGGGGATGTTCGTCCTGCGCGGGGATCGCATCTGGCGGCACAATCTGGCCTGGCGTCCCGTGTGGGGGCCAGCGCTGGGGCTGGCATTTTTGATCGGTGTGGGTGTGGTACTGGCGGGATTCCGTCGCAATGCAGGGGCCGCACTGGCGCTCTTGTGGACGGTGGTGATGGCGCTGCCCACACTCCTCGCCGAAGACGCCCCGCACTTCCTCCGTGCCGTCGGTGTCCTCCCGACCGTTGTGCTTTTCCCGACGTTGGGCCTGTTGTGGATAGAGTCGAAAGTCCAAAATCGAATTACGAATAGCGAATTACGAATTACGCGTCATGCATCACGCATCACGCCCCGTCTACGGTCTACTGTCTACAGTCTACTCCTACTTCTCGTCGCTTTCCTCTCCACCACCTACGCCTATTTCGTCCGCTACGCGCACGCACCACTGGCCTATCATTGGTTTGAGGCGGGACCGGTGGCAATGGCTGGGGAGATCAATGCCTTTCTCGGTGAAGGATGGGACGGCACGCGAATGCTTCACACGCCGCAGGCGGATCGCCAGGTCTACGTCGATCGCCAGTTGTGGGAATCGTGGACGGCGGTGCCGTTCCTGACGCCGTCGGATGCGGTTAACTTTTTTCCCGTCAACGCGCCACCTGCGTTGGATGACGGCCTGTTATTCGTCGTGTGGCCGTACCGCGATTGGGAGCCCGATGTGCTGCCCGCACTGCCGCACCCGGCATACCTGAGCGTCACGGAGGGGCCTCTCGCGCAAGGCGATCTCGATCCTGCGCCGTTCACTATGGCGCAGTACGTTCGAGCAGAACCGCGCCCGGACGTGCCGTCGCCCGTGGCGCGCTTCGACAAAGGCATCCTCTTACGAGCGGCACTGGTACAGCCTAAGGTAGATAGCGTGCGCATTCAACTTTGGTGGGATGCGGAGTCTGCCGTGGACGCACCATACACCGTCTTCGTCCATTATATGCGCGATGGCGAGATGATCGCCCAGCACGATGCACAGCCCGGCAGCCATCACCTGCCTACGACGTTCTGGCAACCCGGCGACTTGATCCTCGATGAACATCTATTATCCGACATCGTCCCCGACCCGGCGCGTGATAGCTTGCGCATCGGTTTCTATCAAAGCGTCACCGGCGACAGCCTCCCATGCCTCGACGATGCCGGCAACCCCATCGGCGATTGGGTCGAAGTCGGCGTTATTCTGGCCCCATAGGGAAATGGTAGATTGGAAATGGCAAATGGCGAATTGCGAGTGAGCGAGTCCAGTATCCAGCATCGAGTATCCAACATCGAGTCTCACGCCCCACGCCTCACGCCCCACGTTTTACGTTTTGCGTTCTACGTTTTGCTTGCTCTTCTCGCCGCCGCGCCGCTGTGGGGCCCGGGGATGGTCAACACGCGGGGCGGAGGCGATAGCCCGTTCTTGCTTCAGCGCACGCTTGATATGGCGGAGAGTCTGCAGCACGGCATTTTCCCGGTACGCTGGATGGCGCACGCGGCGTATGATTTGGGCTATCCGTTCTTCAATCACTACGCGGCGTTGCCCTACTACCTTTCCGGTGGGCTGACTGCGTTGGGTATTGGTCCGCTCGTCGCGATCCAGGCCACGCAGACGTTTGGCTTCGTCCTTGCCGCGCTCACGATGGCACTGTGGGCCGAACGTGTATTCAAGAGTTGGGTAGCTGCGCTCGTGGCGGTCGCTGCCTACACCTTCGCGCCGTTTCACCTGGTCAACGTGTACGTGCGTGGCGACTCGCTCTCCGAGTTCTATGCCTTTATTTGGTATCCCCTCATCCTATGGACGCTGGATCGCATTGCCGAACGTTCCACGCGCGGGCGCATCGTCGCTGCCTCTCTGGCCTACGGCGCGCTGATCCTCACCCATAACACCTCCGCACTCGTCTTTTCGCCGTTTGCACTCCTGTATGCCGTGATGCGAATTACGAATTACGAATCGGCGAATGAGCGAATCAGCAAATTACTCGATCTAAAATCTAAAATCAAAAATCTAAAATTTCTCATCGCCCCATTCGTCTTGGGTTTTCTCCTCACCGCCTGGTTCTGGCTGCCTGCGATTGCGGAGACAGAGTACGGGCAGATGGGGCCAGAGTTCACGGCAGGATATTTCCATTACAGCAACCACTTCCGCGGTCTCGACTTGGTGCAGCGGACGTTCGCCTTCAACTACAGCGTCGCTCCCCGCGCCGAAGACGCTGGCCCGTTTGCGATGGGCCTTGTGCAGGCGGCGCTTGCGCTGGCGGGCGTGGTGAGCTTGCTAGCAAATGGCAAATGGCAAATGGCAAATGGACGAGCCACGAATCCCCAGTCCCCAATCCCCAGTCCCCAATCCCCTCCTGTCTACCGTCTACCGTCTACCGTCTACTTGCTCTTCTCCCTCACCCTCTCCACCTTCATGATCACCCCGCTCTCCAAGCCACTGTGGGATCACCTACCGCTGTTGGAGATCACGCAATTCCCGTGGCGCTTTCTTTCTGTGCAGGCGCTCTTCACTGCGATGGCGACGGGAGCGATGGTCGATCTCAAAATCTTCAAATCAGCAAATCTCAAAATCTTTGTCGCGATAGGGCTGTGTGGCCTGTTGATCGCGGCGGCGTTAGTGGGATTGCGCCCTGAGCGGCTGTTGATCGCCGACGAAGACGTGACGTGGGATAATCTGCTGCTCTACGAGACCTTCACCGGCAACATCGGCACAACAATCCGCTACGAATATCTGCCGCGCGATGTGTCGCCACGCCTTTATATCTCCGAGGCCGTCGTGGATGGCGAACTGCGCCCGATTGCGCATGGAGATGGGCTGCAAGCCTGGGATCTTCTGGAACGCACACCCATCAAACAGGTATGGCAGGTGACGGTGGATGCGGGTGGCGCAACGGTCGCCTTTCCACTCAACTGGTGGCCCGGTTGGCAGGCCGTAGTCGATGGCGCGCGCGTTGATGCCTCTCCGATGCCCGGCTCCGGTCGGCTAACCGTGACCTTACCCGCTGGCGAACACACGGTTACGCTGCGCCTGCGCAACACCCCGCTCCGCACCGTTGCTGAGATTCTATCAATATTAGTGATTACTGGTGTAGCCGTATGGTTGTTG
>JBJYXQ010000292.1:0-4948 GCA_046260035.1 Anaerolineae bacterium | reverse complement strand
TTGATCTGCCCACCAGCCTTTGCCGTACCGCTGAAGACGCCGAAGCCACTCTGAGCCAAGTCACCAGTCAAGTCCACCAATTCCATCCCAAAGCGCAAGTCCGGCTTGTCGGTCCCGTAGCGCGCCAGCACCTCCGCGTGCGAGAGCCGCGGGAAGGGCGAGAGGATGCGCTTCTCCGGCGTGACGGCGGGGATCAGCGCCGTGAACAGCCCCTCAACCAGGTCCAGCACATCGTCACGGTGGACGAACGACATTTCCAGGTCGAGTTGGGTAAATTCCGGCTGGCGGTCGCCACGCAAATCTTCATCGCGGAAGCATCGTGCGATCTGGTAGTAGCGCTCGAAGCCTGCAACCATCAGCAGTTGCTTGAGCTGTTGCGGGGATTGCGGGAGCGCGTAGAACTTGCCAGGATGGACGCGGCTCGGCACCAGGTAGTCCCGAGCGCCCTCCGGCGTCGATTTGAACAATTGCGGGGTCTCGATGTCCAAAAAGCCGTGTTGGTCGAGATAACTGCGGATGAACTGCACCGTCCGGTGGCGCAGGATAATGTTGTGCTGCATACGTTTGCGGCGTAGATCGAGATAGCGATAGCGCAGGCGCAGAGCCTCGTCGACCGGCGCATCGTCGTAGATGTAGAACGGTGGGGTCTGTGCCGTGTTGAGGATTTGTACTTCGTGAGCCTCAACTTCGACCTCGCCGGTTTCCCATTCGGCATTGACCTGGTCATCAGGCCGTTGGCGCACCACCCCGCGCACCTGTATCACGTATTCGCTTCGCACCTCAGCCGCGATGGCGCGCGCTTTGGGCGCCGTTTCCGCACTGGCAACGACCTGCACCAATCCCGTGCGGTCGCGCAGCACAATAAAAATCACTCCGCCGAAGTCACGGCGGAGATTAACCCATCCGGCTAGTGTTACCTCCTGACCTACATGCGCCGCACGCAATTCACCACACGCATGGCTTTTGAACATGCCCCCCTCCTTCTTCAGAATAACTCACTACGACCACTACTATACCACAGAGGGCGCTAAGGAGCAAACAAAACAGCTTTTCCAACGAAAAATGGTGAGAGAATTTTGTCTCACCCCGGCCGCAATTGCCAAAATGCATAAATGCGATTAATATTATAGTAATCACATGATATAATCACAGTTAGAATGGAATGGATCACAGGCTTACTGCCCGGTTGGTTGGTCGAATGGTTTCGTATCTACGTCGCGCCGTTCCTCAAGATTCAGATACGGATTATGGCGCGGGCTATGCTTTCGGGCATAACGGATACGTTGTTGTTTATCACCTTGCCTCTCGCCATCAGCTTTGGCAGTCAGGCGGTCTGGAGCAGTCGCTATCAGCTCACGATGACGCAACAGACACAACTCGAGCGTTGGGGCAGCGTAGCTCAGCTTATCGCTTACATGGAGGATGTTCCGCCAGTGGTGCCGCTGGTCTTATGGTACAAGGAAAACGGTATGCGCGAAGAAAATCCCAGTAACTGCGAAGGTATTATGGGACTCTATTCGGCGGTGACGTCGGGCGCGCTCCCTTGCTTTCCACCCGGCCCAATCAGTGCCAGCGCCGTGACGCACCAATTGCGTATCGGCACCCAGGTCTTCAAGAGTTACTGTCCGGACATCTCCTACACCACCACCGATCCCAGACTCATTCAAAAGTGCTATCTCTACTACAACGCCGGTCCGCGCGCCCGTACGAATCCTGACGATTCGGCCTACGTGATGAACGGCTATGACATCAACCACCAAAATATGATACTGACCGACATCCAGGGACGACAACATCGTTTGACGGCGTTGGGCGCCTGGCCCACGCACATCGCGATGCAGATGCAGTTAGCACAGTGGCGCACGACGGGAATGCCCCCTGCGGTGCTGGCACCGGCAATGTTGATCCAGGAGATGATAGACAAACTTTGGACTGCGACAGAAAAAGTCGAGGAGGATCGGCCCAGCGACGTGGTGCTTGAGACTGACAATACCATCGCCAGCGACACGGCTCCGGCACTATGTCGCGCACCAATTGTTCAGGACTGTTTCATCGAACCCCACAGTGACGGCGACGCAAGTCTGCGCCCCACCCTCAGTCCGCTGCTGATCACGCCGCTCGCGCATGGCGAATTGCTATGCGGTTTGTTTCCCGGAGTCGATCTGGTATCCACCAAAGCTTCCCTGGTCCTCGCCCCGATGCCGGGCACGCTCACTCGTTATACCGATGGTCAGGGCAACCTGACGATTCAGATCGAGAACGAAGAATGGACGCTATGGCTGATCGGATTACGTTCCTACACAGTCAGCGACGGAACTGTCGCTGCCGGTGATCCAATCGGCGCCGTCGGTGGTACAGGGAGCCAGACACCAGGTGTGCATTATGCCGTTTATGATAGAATAACAGTAGGATTTGTAGATGCGTTGAGTTTTGTGCCGGCGGCTGATTGTCCGCCTACTGGCAGGTAATGTGAACATTTCGAAAAGGAGAGAATCATGAATGCAGGAGCCTTAGTTGTACTTTTTCTCATCCTAATCGCCATCGCGTGGGCTTTCTGGTTGATTTTCAAACGCGACCTTATTGGGATCAACCTGGGGAAACTACTCTCGTACTTCGCCGGGGTTATTTTGACCTTGCTTATCGTGCTGTGGATTACGTCACGATTCCTTCCCTGGTGGGCAGTCCGGCTGGTGAGAGATACACAACAGTCCCCCAATGCCCAGGAACTCCAGGACGTCAGTGCCGATCTGATCAATCAGATCATTGCCGGGCCAGGCGTTGTGGTGACGACAGCGACCGTCGTTTCGCCCGGACCGATCATCGTCACGCCAACACCAACTACTAGTCCGATCAGCACGCCTGGGGCCAGTTCCATCCAGAGTCTGCCGCTTGGAGGTGAACGGACGCATACGGTGCAATCAGGAGACACACTGTACAACATCAGCCGCCGATATGGCGTCACTGTAGACCAACTGAAACAGCGCAACAACCTCACGAGCGATATGATCCGCGTGGGACAGCAGCTAATCATCCCATAAACCAGCCATCTCGTGACTCAGGAAAATGTCACCATGCCGCCCGCAGCCGAGAAGCGTGCCATACCTGCCGCTCTGGAAAAGGTCTGGCAGTTCTTCCGGCGAATCATAAGGCCCTTCCTGGAAAGTTTTTTCCCCAAGCCACATTATCTGGAAGGTGAAGTCGTGCAGCAGGTCATCAGGATGGCGAGTTATCGTGCGAAAGTGCCCAGGCTTTTAGGCATTGCCGGCATGATTTTACTTGTCCCAGGTCTGATTCTCCTTGGAGCGGCAACTCTCGCTCAGACAGATGCCATTCAACTCGTCTCAGCCATCATTGTCATTGTCGCGTTGTTCTTTCTCTTCACGTCGGCACAAGAATGGCTGAATTACAATCAATGGCATTTTATTGTGACGAACAAACGTATTATCCTCATCACCCCCCACCCACAACGGCGTGGATTCGCCGACGCGATCTATCTGAAGGGCGGGAAGATCCAGGTCTTGGATACGAACTTCTCCAAGAGTCCGCTCTGGGGATTGTTCCAGATGATCCAGGGGACGCGCGATGTGATGTTGAGCATGAGCGGTTACGAGTTCCAGGAGACGGGCGCACAGGTTAAGGGCGGCTTGCGCTTTCCCGACGTCAGGCCAGAGGACATCCGCCGGTTGGAGGAACTCATTTTTAGCTGATGACATTCCGATTGGTAGAAGAAAGCCCCGCAGTGCATACTGCGGGGCTTTTATGTTGGCAGCGAGCGCAGGATTTGTAATCCAGCGCAAACGCTGAAGTCAATTCAGCGCCTCCGCAGAAGGAGCACCACGAGACCAAGCGCCAGCAGCAATGCCGGAGCCGAACCACACGTTTTCGACGGAACGCCCTCTACGGGCATCAACGTACGCGGCGGCAACGGCGTGGGAGTGGCAGAACTGGCAGCCATGGGCGCTACCGAATGCGGCGTAGGCGACGCGGCCGGTGGTATAACGACAACGCGCGGCGTCGGCGTCGAGAGGCGAAATGGCGTCGCCGTGGGCGTAGGCGTTGCGGTAAAGGTCAATTCAAGCGTCACCGTGAGCGTAGGCGTTGCTGGAACAGGCGTAACGGTCGGCGTGACTGTTGCCGTTGGCACAATCTCGGGGGTAGCGGTAGGTGGTTCGGGCGTCGACGTAGGTTCAACGGCAAAGCTCATGGAGCGATACGTGGCGGCGAGTTCGGCGGTCAAACCAATGTAAGAATCCCCGTACAGCATCGAAGGCTCAATATGCGTGGCCTCCAGCCACTCGTTGAAGCTGGTGATGACGACCCAATCAGCGTTGCTCTGCGCTGCCCCCTGCCAGCACGCACGATAATACGCGCCTCCCTCGCGCGAGCGCGCAAAAGCATCGGAGCGACCGGTTGCCGAATCATCATAGCCAGGCATCACCGTCGCCACCCAGTAGCGGGCAGCGTTGTGCTCCGCGTTCCACTGATCCACGGCAGCGCCCCATCGCTCCAGAACCGCCGCCGGCGTTGCCGACCACGCGACGCTGTAGAGGTAGAGGCCGTCGAAGACATCGAGGTAGTCAAGTTGCACGCCCTCAGCAATCCATAACATTTGCCGCTCAGGATCCACCTGTGCGCGAATCGCTTGCCACGTCGCGACGGAAAATTGCTCCTGCCGCCAGAAGAAGACGACAGGCCGGCCATCCACCCGCAGATAAGCGGCATGTTGCGCGCGACCGTCTCGCAATGCCTGTAGAGCCGCGCGCACTGTATCCTCGCTCTGCAAGAAGGGACCGCCCATATCGACTGAGACCGCCGCCCGAATCCCCTGGCTTTGCGCCTGTTCCAGCAGGACACGAAAATTCGATTCGGTCTGATTGTTCGTCATGTCCGGACCATACCAGGCTTGGACCAAAGCATCGATGCCCGCCTCACGCGCCTCGCTCACATG
>JBJYXQ010000291.1:0-3165 GCA_046260035.1 Anaerolineae bacterium | reverse complement strand
CCTGGACAGTTTGTTGATGATGGCGACCTATTTCATCGGGATATGGCTGCTGCGCTCGAATCCGGTCGGCGGGGCTGACGAAGAGGGTATTTCCGGCGAAGCCGACAAAATACCCACGCTGCGCAAAGCGTTGATTGGTTTTGCGCTGACAGCAGTGGTACTGATCGCTGTCGCGCCGTGGATGGTGAGTAGCGGATCGGGCATTGCCAAAATCACCGGCCTGGGTGACGGATTTGTCGGTATGGTGCTGATCGCGTTTGTCACGTCATTGCCGGAACTGGTGGCGATGATCGCCGCGGCCCGTTTTGGCGCGTATGATCTGGCGGTCGGCAACCTCTTCGGCAGCAACGTGTTCAATATGTTCGCCCTGGCCTTCGCCGATGTGATTTACGTCAAAGGGAGTTTCCTCGGCGCGATTGACCCGACGTTTGCGCTGGCGGGTCTGCTGGCGATGTTGCTGACGACGTTGGGCTTGATCGGCAATCTCGCCCAGGTTGAGCGCCGCATCTGGATCGTGGAATTGGATGCGTTGCTCCTCATCGTGGCGTATCTGGCCGGACTGTATCTACTCTATTCTCGAGGCATTGGAGGTTAATATGACATTAGCTTTGTATCTGGTACCGGTGTTGGTCGTTATGGTCTTCTTTCTCATTCGGGCGGAATTCCGCAAGGACGAGCGCCAAATCTACACGCTCAAGCCATTATCGACACTGTTGGTGATCTTTGTGGCGACACTGTCGTTCGCCGAAGCCAAGATGAACCTGGTGTACACACTTGGCGTCCTTGTGGGCCTGGTATTGTCGTTGCGTGGCGACATCGCGCTGATGTTCCCGGACAACCGGAAAGCCTTTATGACCGGTTTGGTGCTCTTTCTGTTGGCCCACGTTGCTTATGCTATCACATTCACCATGCTGGACGGTCTGCACACAATCGATTGGCTCACGGCTTTGGTCCTTTTGGCGATCGGCGGTGGCTTCTTTTTCCTGATTCGTGGCGGCTTGGGTAAGATGAAGATTCCGGTCATCGTTTACCTCGTCATCATTTCGGTGATGGTCAACCAGGCACTATCGACGTTCACCGGCAGCGCGTTTAGCGCCCGTCAGGCGTGGATGATCTCCATAGGCGCGGTGCTGTTTTACATCTCCGATGTGATTCTGGCGGTAAACCGGTTCTGGAAACCGTTTGAATACAATCGCATCAGTCTGGCCTTTTACTATGCCGGACAGTGTTTGATCGCGCTTGCAGCGAGTTATTTTGTGTAGCAATGCGAGTGTAAGGGATGGAGAAAAGAGCTTGAAAAATAATCCGATTTTAAGATCTGACTTTCCTGATCCTGATGTTATTCGGGTTGACGATACCTACTACATGGTCAGTACCACCATGCACTTTATGCCCGGCGCGGTTATTCTGCGTTCTTTTGACCTGATAAACTGGGAAATATATACCTACGTCTACGATACACTGGATGATACGCCGGCCCAGAAAATGGAAGGTGACAAAAGTATCTATGGGCAGGGTATGTGGGCCGCCTCGTTACGTTACCACAATCGGGAGTTTTACGTATGTTTTGTCGCCAACGATACCCATAAAACCTATTTGTATCGGGCCAAAGATATCAAAGGCCCCTGGGAAAAACAAACGATAGAAGGCTTCTATCACGATTGTTCACTACTTTTTGATGACGATGAGCGGGTATACATCGTTTACGGCAATATGGAAATCTACCTCACGGAACTGAACGAAGACTTGACCGGACCAAAACCGGGTGGCCTGCATCGTCTGATTGTGCGAGACAAGCCAGGTATCAGATTGGGCTATGAAGGTGCCCATTTCTATAAAATCAACCGCCGGTATTACGTGTTCTTCATTCATTGGTTGTCAGATGGCAGCGGACGAAGAGTGGAAGCCTGTTTTAGTGCGGATTCGTTAGAGGGTGAATTTACAGGCAAAGACATTTTAGATGACGATATGGGCTTCTTCAATATGGGTGTGGCGCAGGGCGGCATTGTCGATACCCCTGCTGGAGATTGGTACGCGGTCTTGTTCCAGGATGAGGGAGCGTTAGGCCGGGTGCCGGTTCTGGTGCCCGTGTCCTGGGAAAATGACATGCCGGTATTCGGTATTGACGGCAAAGTCCCTCACTCTATAGAAACGCAGAGTACACGTCCCGATCACATCTACGAGCCTGTTGTGACAAGCGACGAATTCAAATACTTGCCTGATGCAGACGGCAGAATTCACCTTAGCCAGGTATGGCAATGGAACCATACCCCCAATAACGATCTGTGGTCGGTTGATGGGGAAAAGGGATTGCTACAGATTGCTTCGGGTAAACTGAGTGAGAACGTGACGCGCGCCGTCAACGTACTGACGCAGCGGACAGTCTGGCCCGCGTGCGAGGCCAGCGTGCTTGTGGATGGGAGCATGTTGAATGATGGCGACTATGCCGGGCTATGCGCTCTTCAGGGACGTTATGGTATGATTGCTATCACGAAAGAGCATGGCAAATACTACCTGGTTATGAAAGGCAAGCCGGGCAAGGCTAACTACGTCATGGGGAAAACGTGTGACCAGACGCCCGGTGAAGAATATGCCAGGATCCCCTGGCCGGAGCCACAGGCGACCTTGAAAGTATATATGCGTTTTGATGCTATGACGGACGAAGCGGCCTTTTATTACCAGGATCATGCCGAGTGGCAGAAAATCGGTGTAGACCAAAAGTTGTATTTTGGGCTCGACCATTTTGTGGGATGCAGATTCGGACTGTTTATGTACTCTACGGAGAAGACAGGCGGGCAAGCTGGGTTTAGGCATTTTGTGTATCACGCATCACTGGATACTCTGGAGGATTGATATGCACAAGATCACGATTGCGGCGGGAGAAATCTCCCTGGAAGCTGAACTGAACGACAGTTCCACGGCGCAGCAGATTTGGGACGCGCTGCCGATGACCGGATCGGCGAACACCTGGGGCGATGAAATCTACTTCGAGATCCCGGTCACGGCGCGGCAAGCGCCCGATGCCCGCGCCGAGGTCGAGGTGGGAGAGTTGGGCTACTGGCCCATGGGCCGCGCGTTCTGCATTTTCTTCGGACCGACGCCGGTGAGTACCGACGAACGCCCGCGCGCTTACAGCCCGGTCAACGTCATCGGGCGGGTGCTGGG
>JBJYXQ010000290.1:0-9778 GCA_046260035.1 Anaerolineae bacterium | reverse complement strand
TCCCCCCCCCCCCCCGCGCCCCCCCTACCCCCCCACCCATCTTTATTTTATTCTTTTTTTTTTATGACCCCCCCCCCCCCCCACACCCAAAAAAACACTCTCTATCCCACGCCTTTAAGCGCAATTGCTACGCAAAATTGAATTTTCGGATAGGCTTTAAGTATACCAAGAGAATCTTATGAAGCAAGGCAAAAAATTTAGAAGTCATTGGACAAAATCCCCAATTGCGTGTATTATCAGGCTGGTAAAAGTGACAGGAGAAAAACAATGCCACTGGTAGAAGAGATAGGTATCGATCTTGGTACGGTCAATGTGCTGGTCTACGTGCGCGGGCGAGGAATTGTGCTTCAGGAGCCTTCCGTCGTGGCCCAGCAAATTGATAACGGCGAAGTCGTTGCCGTAGGCGAGGAAGCACGCGCGATGATGGGCCGCGCCCCGGAAACAATCCAGGTACGCCGCCCGCTACGCGACGGCGTTATCGCCGACTACCGCATCACCCAGAAGATGCTCTACTACTTCATCAATCGTTCTATCGGGAGGACGAGGCTGATCAAGCCACGGGTTTTCGTGACCGTGCCGTTCGGCGTCACACAGGTGGAAAGCCGCGCCGTGCGCGAGGCCACCATAGAAGCCGGAGCAGGCCGCGCGTACCTGATCCCCGAACCGCTGGCGGGAGCCATTGGAGCCGGGCTGCCGATCCACACACCCGGCGGGCACATGGTCGTCGACCTGGGCGGCGGCGCCAGCGAAGCTGCCGTGCTCTCCGTCTACGGCGTCGTCACTTCCGCCGCCATCCGCGTCGGTGGGGTGCGCATGGACGAAACCATCACTGCTTACGTACGGCGCAAGTACAACCTGATGCTCGGTCTACCAAGTGCCGAAGAAGCCAAGATCCGCATCGGTTCAGCTCTCCCCACCGAGGACACCATGCGTATGGAAGTTCAGGGGCGCGACCAGGTAACCGGCCTACCACGCAGTGTCGAAATTACAACTGACGACATTGCCGAGGCCCTGGAAGAACCGGTCGCCCTCATCATCAACATGGTCAAATCAGTGCTGGAACGCACGCCGCCTGAACTGGCCTCCGACATCATCGACCGGGGTATGACGATGATTGGCGGCGGGTCGCTTCTACGAAACTTCGACCAATTGCTCACGCAGGAAACCGGCGTGCCAGTCTACGTCGCCGACGCGCCAATGGCGTGTGTAGCGGTCGGCGCGGGCAAAGCGCATGCTCTGCTCCCCTACTTGCAACGGACCCTTTCCAAACTCTAGTCCCTTTTCTAAAAATAATTCCCTAAAAGTCCGCGCAATGACATTCTGCGCAACTTTTAGGGAATTTTTGTAGTATAATGATGGGGTTAATTCTGACCCCGGTCAATTCTGACCCTGGTCATAAATACAGCGGAGGATTCTTCCGATGAAGAAAGTTTTCACGTGGATCATCATCCTGGCCTTAATCGGCGGGGGCGTTGCTGCATATCTGTGGTGGCGCGGTGAACAAGCAACCGCACAACAAAGCAGCAATATTCTTCGCACAGAGCAGGTGACACGCGGCGATCTAGACATCACGGTGGTCGCCAGCGGCAACACTGCCGTCAACAACAAGCTCGATCTGCGCTTCGACAGTGTTGGCATTGTGGATCGTGTATACGTCCAGGCCAACCAGCGCGTGCAAGACGGTGACGTACTGGCGCAACTGGAAATGACGGATCTAGAACGCGCCGTGCAGCAAGCCACCCTTGCTCTCGAGCAAGCAACGCTCAACCGCGACATTCTTACCAAACCTGTTGCCGATGAAGATGTGGAACTGGCGCGCCTCAACGTCCAGAGTGCAGCGCAAGCTCTCGAAGTCGCGCGCATCGGCAAACAGACGGCGCATGCCGACGCCGATGCTATGATCGTACAGGCGCAACGCGCCCGCGAGCAAGCGTACAACGATTATAGCAAGCAACAAAACGAGGACACGCGCAGCAAATTCGAGAACGCCGAAGAACAGGAATACATCGCCAGAAAGAACGCCGAGGTGACAGAAGAACAGGCGCAGGCGCAATGGCTGGCAGCCTACAACCGTTACGAGCAGGCTGTCGAGAGCCTGCGCAAGCTAGAAGAAGGTCCAGACGAACAACAGATACGCCAGACTGAACTGCAAATTGAACAGGCACAACTGAACCTGGAACAGGCACAAGCCCAGTTGGACGGGGCGCGTCTCACTGCACCCTTTGCAGGCCAGATCGCAGTTGTCAACGTACAAGAAGGGATACAGGCACCCACTACCGCAGCCGCCTTCACGCTTGTGGATGACTCACAATTCTACATGGATGTAACGGTAGATGAGATCGACATCGGCAAGATCCGCATCGGGCAGACAGCAAAGGTCACGCTCGACGCTTATCCAAGCAGTGTGATCAGTGGCGTCGTCGAGAGTATCGCGCCGGGCGCACTCAACATTGGCGGCATTATCTCCTACCGCTTGCGGGTAAAACTCGACACCCCGCCTACATCCCCCGCATCGGGGGAGACAGAGGAGGGGAACGATCTCCAGTTACCCATCGTCCGTGACGGCATGACAGCGAGCGTCGTAATCCACACCGACACAATCGAAGATGTTCTGCTTGCGCCGAACTGGGCGGTGCGCTCGGACCAATCCACCGGGGAAACCGTTCTGTACTGCTATGTCTTGCGCAGCGATGGGGTTCCCGAACGTCGCAATATTACCCGCGGGCAGTATAACGAAACGTCCACCGAGATCCTCTCCGGCCTGCAAGCTGGAGATACTGTCGTCCTGGTCGCCGAAGAGCAAGATCTTTTCGATCTGATGAGGTCTGCCGGCCAATAAGGACACAAGGAGCAAGCCATGAAAAAGTTATTTACGTGGATCATTATCCTGGCAGTCATCGCTGCCGGTATAGGGGGCGCCCTATGGTGGCGCAATCGACAAACGCAATCACAGAGCGCCACCGCCGATATTCTGCGTACCGGGAAGGTCACGCGAGGCGAATTATCCATCACCGTCCCCGCCAGTGGCAACATCGCCGTCAACGAGAAAGCTAACCTTAGCTTCAAATTACCGGGGGATGTCACTTACGTATCTGTTGAGCTGAGTGATCGCGTCACAGCCGGGCAGGAGTTGGCACAACTCGACACAACCGGTCTCGAACGTGCTGTGCGACAGGCGGAGATTTCACTCGAACAAGCGCGCGTCAACCTGGCAAGCCTGCAAAAGCCCGCCAGCGAAGAGGACATCCATCTGGCAGAATTGGCGATCCAAAATGCGGCGCAATCGCTCGAAGTCGCACGCATCAGCAAGGAAGCAGCGGAAGCGCAGGGCAGTCTGAGCATCCGTACGGCGCAGGATATGGCCGACAAAATGGAGGATGCGTACGAAGGCACGATTGACCGGCTCGATCAAATGGGGCTCCCCCTCTCTTACGGCGCGGGCGTCACCGCTGCCTATATGGAAGCCGAAGGCAATGTCGGTATTACGCAAGTCAAAGCCGAATATCAGATCCAGCAGATTCAGAGCCAGTGGCTATCCGCGTACCAGAGCTACCGGCAGGCACAACAAAACCTCGAAGATCTACAAACTGGCCCCGACGCGGATAATATCCGCCAGACGGAACTACAGATCGAGCAGGCCCAGTTGAGCCTGGATCAGGCAAAAGAAAGGCTGACGAACACCACCCTTATCGCGCCCTTCGATGGCATCGTCGCCGCGGTCAATATCCAAGTTGGCGTTGCGGCACCCACAGGGCTGCCGGCCATCACGCTGCTGGACACCTCCGAACTGTACATCGAGGTCAACGTGGATGAGATCGACATCGGCAAAGTTGCCGTAGGACAACCGGTAAGCATCACGCTGGATGCTTATCCAGAAACGACACTGCGCGGCACGGTCGAGCGCATCGCGGCGACGCCCACCAACGCGAGTGGCATCATTACCTATCAGGTGCGCGTGAAGTTAGCCGGCACCGATGACCTGCTGGTGTTGGATGGTATGACGGTGAGTGTCCTCATCCAAACGGACGTTGTCAGTGATGTGCTCCTCGTTCCCAACTGGGCCGTGCGCACCGACCAGGAAAGCGGCGAAACGTACGTCTATCGCATTGTGGATGGCGTTCCTGTACGTACGCCTATCGTCACGGGCGAACGCAGTGATACGCACACGATCATCACATCCGGACTGTCAGAAGGCGCAACCGTGGCCCTGGTCGCGGAAACACGCAGCCTTCTGGATATGCAGGGTCCACCCTCTATGGGACGCTAGGAGGTGCTTATGGCCAAAGGTAAAGTAGAACAACATTCGCCTATCGTCATCTGGATCAATGACATGCACAAGGTCTACAAAATGGGCGAGAACGAAGTCCATGCCTTGCGCGGCGTCTCAATTGGCGTCAATCAAGGCGAAATTGTGGCGATTATGGGACCATCCGGTTCCGGGAAATCCACGCTGATGAACATCCTGGGCTGCCTGGATCAGCCGACGTGGGGCCAGTACACACTCGATGGCAAAGATGTGAGCAAAATGAGTGACGATGACCTGGCCATGGTGCGCAACCGCAAAGTAGGTTTCGTCTTCCAGAGTTTCAACCTGCTCCCGCGTACAACCGCGCTGGACAACGTCATGCTCCCTCTTGTCTACGCTGGAACCAGCACGCGCCAACGACGCACGCGCGCCAGAGAGGTGCTGGAAGCCGTCGGGTTAGGAGACCGGATGCACCATACGCCCAACGAGCTTTCCGGCGGACAACAGCAGCGCGTCGCCATCGCCCGGGCGCTGGTCAATGAACCCGCCATCATCCTGGCCGACGAGCCGACCGGCAACCTGGATAGCGCCTCTGGCGCGGAAGTGATGCACATCCTCCAACAACTCAACCGCGAGCGCGGCATCACCGTCGTTCTGGTGACGCACGACCCGCGCATCGGCCATCACGCCCAGCGCATCATCCACCTATTCGACGGGAAAGTGCTCAAAGAGGAAATCGTCGCCGAGCCGATCCAGGCTGGGCTAGCTGCCGAGGAGACTACCGTATGAGGTTTTGGGAAAGCCTACGCCTGGCACTCAAAGCACTCGCAGCCAACAAGATGCGCGCAGCCCTGACGATGTTAGGCATCATCATCGGCGTCGGCGCGGTCATCACGCTGATGTCGGCAGGCGAGGGTGTACAAACATACATCACCGAGCAATTCCAATCTATCGGCAGCAACCTGTTCTTTATCATCCCGGGGTCGTTCGATCAAGAACTGAGTCGACCGGCCTATCTGACGCTGAAAGACGCCGAAGCAATGCGCAACGTTACCGAAGCACCGCACGTCCTACGCGTTGCCCCGACTCTCCAAGGGAGTGCACGGATCACAACACCCGGTAAGGACCGGATCGTGGACGTCAATGGTGTCACCGAAGATTACGCCGCCGTGCGCGATTGGACAACACAGACCGGTGTCTTCATCACTCCAGGGGACAACCAAGGACAGGCACGCATCGCCGTTTTAGGCAAGAAGACCGCCGACTACTTTTTCCCCGACATACCCGACCCAAGCGGGGAAATCATCCGCATCAACGGCGTACCGTTTCGCATTGTCGGTGTGATGGAAGAACGCGGGGGAAGCAACTTCAGGAGTGAGGACGAAGTCATCTTCATTCCCCTGAATACAGCACTCAGCCGCATCTTCCCGCGCCGGACGAACACAGGCGAGCCGCGCCTCACGTTTATCTACGTGCAAGCAGTTGCTGATGATCGGATGGATGCCGCGATCGAAGAAGTTTCGCAAATCCTACGGCAGCGCCACCGCATCGCCCCCGGTGACCCGGACGACTTCACCGCCATCAGCCAATCGGAGATCATTGGCACCTTCCAACAGATCACGGGCGTGCTTACCGTCTTCCTGGGAGCAATTGCCGGCATCAGCCTGCTCGTCGGCGGGATCGGGATTATGAACATTATGCTCGTTTCCGTCACCGAGCGTACTCGCGAGATTGGGTTACGCAAGGCCGTCGGCGCACGCAAACGCGACATCCTCGCGCAGTTTTTAACCGAGGCCGTGATGCTCTCCCTGGTCGGCGGAATCATTGGCATCTTGCTCGGAGCAAGCGGCGCTTCGATCGTCTCCTACGTGTTGCGCGATGAGGGATTCCGCGCCGTCATTACGCTCAACGCGGTATTGTTGGCGACGATGTTCTCCGCCGTTGTCGGCCTGTTCTTTGGCATCTATCCCGCGCAGCGCGCTGCCGCCCTCAACCCCATCGATGCGCTGCGTTACGAATAGACGGTTTACAGAGACTAGTCAGGATAAATGCGGCCTAAAGGCCAAGGATAAAGGGGGTATTTTTTGTGGCGGAGCTTTGCTCCGCCACAAAAAATACCCCATAAAAAGCTGCTTTCGCGGCAAAATAACACAAAAACACCTCTTGACACACGGGAATAATAAAGGGCCTACCCAAAAAGGCGTAGACTTTTGTAGTCTATGAAAAGTGCGCTATAATACTCTCATACTAACCTAATTGGTTTGAAAAACTCCTACTGACCTGAGCATTGATTCCTATGACAGCCTATGTTCGAGTCAGTAACTTGTATGGATTTAGACATATCATTTGGAGAAATGCCGATGCAAACCACGTCGACCATCGATAAGCTGTACGCAGCCCTAGAAAAACACCAGCGCCAACTCGAAGCGCTGCGCAGCGTGAGTCTGCGTGTCACGCGTAGCCTTGACCCAGAATGGGTGATGCAGCAAGCAGTCGAAGCTGTCTGCAACGTGCTCGGTGTCGAAGCTGCGGCGGTCAGCGTCGTCGATCCCGAACGCGAAGAACTGGTCATCCGCGCGCAACGTGGTATGAAGGCATTCGCACACGAACCGGTGCATCTCCCCAAGGGCATCGGTCTGGCCTGGGAGACATTGCTGAACCGGGAAACAATCATCATCGAATCATGGGAGAACGAACCGCGCCTTGCTGTCCCCTCATTCCTGGATGAACATATCAGAAGCACCATTATGGTGCCAATGGTGATCAACGGGGATCCTATAGGCGTGCTAAGTGCAATGACACGCACCAACCACACATTCACGCCCGACGAGCAAAACATGATTGCCGGCATCGCCGATCAGGTGGCGGCGGCACTCCTCAATTCCCGCCTGCACCAGCAGACACGCCAGCAGTCGCAAGAACGTGCTTTCCTCTTCAACCTGGCCACAGCCGTCGCACCACTACATGAGATCGAACAGGTAGCGCAAACGGCACTGGCACACACACTTGAATATCTCGACTGGTCTACCGGAATCTTCCTCGCTGTTGAGGAGGCCAACGTCGAGTTAACCCCGCTAGCAAAGACAGGACGCACCGAGACTTTACAACGCCTCGTCGCGGAGACACAGGCTCTCACAAACCGTCCTGCAAACGAACACACACTGACATTCAACAGCAACGGCAAGGATGCAACACTCCATATTCCTCTGCAAGCCCGTCAGCGTACGCTGGCCTGGCTGGCTCTGAATATGCACAAGGAATCGTGCGCGGAAGGCGTGTGCTTCCCGGAGCACTTGCACGAAACCCTGTCCGCCGAGGGTGTCTATTTGGGCATTGCGCTGGAAAACATCCAGCTCTATCGGAAAATGATCGAACGCGAGCGCGCCAACAGCGTGCTTTACCAGATGGCCCACGCGATGACCGGTCAAGATTTGCCGCAGATGTTACGGCAAATGCTCAAGGAACTGACAAAGGGCATTCCATACGAAGCCGCTGAGATCCTGCTGACCGAACAACCACTTCAGGTTCTGCACACCTATAACAATTTAACACCGGAGCAACTTGCCGAAATCGAATCCCATTTGTATGCCTTTCTCGATGTGCCCGAGCATGTCGTTGAGAATCGCATCGTTATCCAAGACAGCCAGGACCCCCTCGACACCGTTCACCCGCTCGCGTATCTCGAGACACCCATCGTGCAAGGAGAGGTTACCACGGGCGGCATCATCCTCGCCAGGCACGAGCCCTTTACAGCACACGAACAACGCCTGCTTTTCATCATCGCCTACCAGTTGGGCAAAGCCATCATGGCAACGCAGCTATTCCAGCAAGCGCAGGAACAGGCCGATCAACTGGAGGAAACCACCCGGCTGCTGCGGGAACGGGAGACGCAACGTACCCACATCTTCGACGATCTGGCACAGGAAATGCGGGACCCTGTCACGTTCATCCAGAGCTACCCCGAACTGCTGCTGGATGGCGGACTCGGCCCTCTGAGCGAAGCTCAGAATGAGGCGCTGACCAGCCTCCAAGAACATGCGCAGTTCCTGGCGCGGCTGGTACGCGACCTGGGCGCGATGAAAGTCGCCAATCCGGAAAAACTGCACACCCAAGAGATCGATGTCACCGAGTTGTTGCGCGATGCCATAACTGCTGCGCAGCCAGCGGCTAAGAAGAAGAACATTCTGCTTGCCACCGATATCGAAGCCGATCTCCCCGACATATGGCTCGATCCACACCAAATGCTGCGGGGGATCGGGAAACTGCTCAATAACGCCATTCACTTTACACCATCAAACGGGACGGTCCGCCTCTCGGCTCAGCGAGAAGGCGCAAAGATGATTCGCGTTACCATCACGGATGCCGGTCCGGAGATCCCCCAGAATGAGCGTAAACTGCTCTTCAAGCGGCTCTACCACGGCAATCTGGAACGCGCCTATCCCGGTGCAGGCATTGAGTTAGCACTGGCACAACAAATCGTGGAAAGTCACGGTGGCGCTATAGGCATCGAGAGTGCAAAGGAAGGCGGCAGTACGTTCTATTTCACGCTGCCGGTGCTAAATAAACGTGATGCATAACGCGTTAAGCGGAAAATCATCACGTTTTGCACAGAAGGGTTGGCCATCGTGGACATCACCGACACAGAAGATCTACTCGAACAGTGGGAACGCCTGCGAGTTTCCGAGCACGCGCTCCGCGAAGCCCACAAAGAGGGGCTGCGGATCAAAGAGGTGCTGCACGCCATCTTCAACGGCGTCATCGTGGAGCAATATCCCGAGCGCAACCGCGTGTTGATCGCCGGCCCCATCCCCGGAGAACCGCTCCCGGTCCACATCGTATGCGATTACGCCGACCGTGACGAACTGGTCGCCGTCACGGTCTATATCCCCAATCGACCGCACTGGATCACCGAACAAGTACGTGGGCTGCTCCCCGATGCAACAAACACATCGTAAATGCGTGACTGTCTCACGCGTGACTATCGCACGTCACCGATGTGGAATGGGATATGATAACGCGCCAGTTCGCGTTGTACATCGCGAACGTCCAGCACATCCGGCGTTGTCTCCCCGCTGATCGCCAGCCGCGCCGCGATGCCGGTAACCTGCCCAGTTAGCGCCGCAGGCGGGATAACACGCGTGACCTCCCAGGCGTCACCCTCTGATGAAATACAGCGTCCCGCCACCAAAAGCCCGGTGACACCGCGCGGCAATAGGATTTCGTAGGGAATCTCCCACACCGGGCCCGGCTTGCGCCAGTCAGGGACTAAGCCCACTGACGTCGGAACACACACACCATTCTGACCGCCCGTCAATATCGCTTGCCCCACAATACGGCGCGTGGTGCGGAATTGCGCCATCGCGGGCAACGTCACCGGAAAGTGCTTGTGCCGGTCCGTATCCCCACCCGCCGCATGCTTGGCGCGGTAATGCTCTCGCAGCAGACGGCGGCTCTCCACGACAAAGCGCGTCACCTGCGCACTGTCTGTGCCAGAGAATTTGGGCACGTCCGGTGAAAGGCCATGCCCCCAGG
>JBJYXQ010000289.1:0-1903 GCA_046260035.1 Anaerolineae bacterium | reverse complement strand
TGTGCCTACGATCAACGTGTGGCGGCTAGCCCGAATTTGACGCGCCGGGCGTACATGAGCGCCGTTGTTATCGTTGAGTTGAAGGCGGACCCCGATGACACGAATTATCGGCGGCTTTCGGGTGCGTTGGCAGATTTCCCCGCGCCGGTGGACCGTTTCTCGAAGTACGTCCAAGGAATGATGGTATGAAAAGCCAGCCTCAATCTCGGGGAAGCACCGGACGCACGTCCGGCGGCGTTTTCTCGCGCCCGCCGGTGCTTTTGACGCTATTAGTGCTCGCGTTTGCCGCCGGCGTTTTGTCGGCGGTGTTGGTCTTGCCGTCGCTCGCTCCTGCTTCTCCTCCGGCACAGGCGACTGTCGCGCCCGCTACGCCTGCGCCGCTTGTGCCTACGTCCACGCCGCCTCCCACGCCCACACCCACCGCCCTTGATCTTGGTGACACGCTGGAAACGCTGTACATCGACATCGCGCCTGATAACTTCGCGCAAATCGAAGCCAAACGCCAGGAAGCCTTGGAACGTTGGATTCTGCTGGCGGATGACACCGACTTCGTGCCCGCGACCTTGCGCTGGCGTGGCGATGTGATCCCCGTGGAATTGCGTCTTAAGGGCGATTGGGCCGATCATCTTGCCCGCGATAAGTGGTCGTTTCGCATTCATACCAAAGACGGAATGTATTTTGAGGGGATGCGGGTATTCTCGCTGCAAGGCCCTTCGACGCGCACGTATCTCAATGAATGGTTGTACATGGAAAACCTGCGTGCCGAGGACGTCTTGAGTGTGGGATACTGGTTTGTGCATGGCGTGGTCAATGGTGAATACAAAGGTATTTATGCTGTCGAAGAGAGCTTTGCCAAAGAACTGCTCGAATCGCAGCAACGGCGTGAGGGTGTCATCATCCGTTACAACGAGGATCTGTTGTGGGAGTATTGGGCTGACTATGACAACGATCTGATGACGCCGCGCGGTGTGATGGATTTTCACATCATCGATGAGTTTGGAACGGGGAGGGTCGATGCCAGCCCAGCGCTTTCTGCACAGCGAGATGCTGCTGCAGGTAAATTGCGGGCTTTGAAGCGGGGTGAGCGAACAGCTTCAGAGGTTTTCGATGTGGAGACGCTTGCCAAATTCCTGGCGCTGAGCGACGTGTGGGGCGCGCAACATGCGCTGATCTGGCACAACCTGCGCTTCTACTACAATCCGGTCACGGCGCGACTGGAGCCGATCGGCTTCGATGCACAGCCACTTGCCGAGACTGGTGCCATCGATGTGAAGCTGCTCAGAGGATTGCGCAAAGTCGTCGCCTACGATGACGTCGCTCTGCAGCAAGCCTACGCACGCTATCTGTGGGAATTCAGTCAGCCGGATTACCTGACGTTTTTGGAACAGCGCTTCGGTGCGAAGCTTGGAACTTTGCGCGCAGCACTGTCGCCGGAGTTCGGCGAGCAGCAGACGGCGGACGGGCGCGGCGTACTCGATGTGCCTTGGGAGCACCTGGCGCGGCGGCAGGCCTCACTGCGGGAGTTGCTCTCGCCATTGCAGATGGTCTATGTCCACGTGCCTGCCGACGCGCCCACGGACACGCTGACGCTGGATGTGGGTAACCTGCTCGATGTGCCGGTCGAAGTGGTGGGACTGCGCGCCGGCGATACACTACTTCCCGCGCGGGAATGGAATGTGTCGGTCTCTGAGCGTGTGGCAGAGGCCACTGATGTGATCGCGTTGCGCCCGCTGCCACTCGACGCCACGTTTATGCCCTACGCGCGTTTCGAGATTCCAGCCACGGTGTGGGATCCCACCTCGGCAAATACCCAGACCTTGTCTCTGGAAACTCGCTTGCTGGGTCTGACACAGACCGTCACGCAGCCCGTGATCCTGACTTATCCACCGCCAGTCACTTCCGG
>JBJYXQ010000288.1:0-1664 GCA_046260035.1 Anaerolineae bacterium | reverse complement strand
GACCTCGGCCCGGAGAATCCGCTGCCGCCGCTCAAAGGCGAGCGCGACATCCACGCGCAACTCGATCCCATCCCCGGCGTCTCCGACGAAATGCTGCGCAATATAGCCTACGGGCGTGTGCCCAACATTTTGCCCTACACGATGCAGGATGGCTACACACGCGACCTCCACCCGCGCGATTTCCGTGTCGCTATATTGGAAAACGAACATCTGCGCGCCACGTTTATGCTCGAACTCGGTGGAAGGCTGTGGTCGCTCGTTCACAAATCCAGTGGGCGCGAACTGCTGGAAGCCAATCCCGTCTTCCAACCGGCCAATCTGGCGCTGCGCAATGCCTGGTTCAGCGGTGGCGTGGAGTGGAACATCGGCACAACCGGGCACTCACCGTTCACCTGCGCACCGCTGTTCGCCGCGCGGCTCACTACATCAAATGGCACACCTGTGCTGCGGCTATACGAATGGGAGCGCATCCGCCAGGTGCCGTACCAGATCGACGCCTACCTGCCCGATGGCTCGCCAGTGCTCTTTGTGCGTGTGCGCATCGTCAATCCGCACGATCACGAAGTCCCGATGTACTGGTGGTCGAACATCGCCGTGCCGGAGACACCTGACACACGCGTTCTCGCTCCGGCGGATTCGGCATACAGCTTCGGCTACGGCAAGAGCGGGTTGCGACGTGTTGTCATCCCCAACGTGGACGAGGGGCCGGACGTGACCTACCCGACCAACATCAACCGCGCCTGCGATTTTTTCTTCCACATCCCCGATGAGGAACGCCCCTGGATTACAGCCCTGGACGGCGACGGCTGCGGCCTGATCCAGACGTCGACGGCGCGGCTGCGCGGGCGCAAGCTCTTCCTCTGGGGGATGGGGGCAGGCGGGCGTCGCTGGCAGACGTTCCTCTCCCGACCTGGGCACGCCTACATCGAAATCCAGGCCGGGCTAGCGCGGACACAGCTTGAGCACCTGCCTATGCCCGTCAACACAGAGTGGACATGGTTGGAGGCTTACGGCTTGATGGAGGCCGATCCCACCATTGTCCACGGGACAGACTGGATCGCTGCCCGCGAAAGCGTCGCCGGGCGGCTGGAATGCCTCATTTCTCGTGAGACGTTGGATGCGGAACTGGCGCGCAGCGCGGCCTTCGCCGACCTGCCACCGGAGGAAATCATTCAGCGGGGGTCGGGATGGGGTGCGTTGGAACGCCGCCGCTGTGAGGCTGCCGGGCAACGCCCCTTCTGTTCGGCAGCGCTGATCTTTGACGATGCTTCACTCACCGCAGGGCAAAAACCATGGCTGGAGCTACTCGAGGATGGTGCATTGCCCAATCTCGATCCCGATACGGAACCGACCGGCTACCTAGTGCAGGCGGAATGGCGCTCTAAGCTCGAAACGGCAGCGCAGGCGGGTCACGACAACTGGGCCACGTGGCTGCACCTGGGCGTGATGCGTTACGCCGCAGGTGAACGCGATACCGCGCGTGAAGCGTGGGAGCACTCATTGCAGGCGATACGGACACCGTGGGCACTGCGCAATCTGGCGGTGTTGGCCTGGGAGGATGCGCATTTCGATGAAGCCGCCGAATTGTACGCAGCGGCGCTGCGGCTCCGCCCAACACTGCTGCCCCTGGCGGTGGAGTGTGGGCAGAAACTCATCGCGATGGA
>JBJYXQ010000287.1:0-1819 GCA_046260035.1 Anaerolineae bacterium | reverse complement strand
TTTTGAGGGGCAGTGGTTCGACTATGAGGTCCACGCCTATCGCGATGTATGAGCTAGGAATAGCGACACGTCGAATCCCCGTATCGGTTCGCTGAGTTGGCGTGAGCACTAACCCCTGGGCACCGCAGGCGGCTCAGATGGGCGGTGAGGATCGGCGCGCGTTCCGGCGGGCCAACAAGGTGCGGATGCGGCTGTGCCGTTCGCGCGTCAGGGGATAGAACCATGCTGCGACTATGGCGCTAAAGAGCAGCGCAGCGCCCAGCGGGCCGATCAACAGGCGTATGGCCGTAAGCGCGGCATCTGACTGGGTGTAGATGGTCGCGCCCTCTGGGGGTGCCTGATATCCGAACCATCCCAAGACCTGTAGGGCGAAAAAGATCGCCAGCGCACCCGTAAGTTTACGCACAAAGTTCTTGACTCCGTAGTAGATGCCCTCCTGCCGTCGGCCCGTGCGCAGCTCGTCCCATTCGATCACATCAGGAAAAATGGCGTCTGGCAAGACATGGGCAGAGGAGACGGAAACGCCGGCCAGCACCGCCATGGCCAAAACGAACGTGATCTGCCCTGGCTGAACGGCAAACATGAGCAGCTGGACGACGGCCCAGAACGACATCCCGATGATGTAGGCGATGTTCTTGCTCAGTCTGCGTGATAGCCAAAGCCACAAAGGGAGCGCGACGACAGATGTAACGAGCAGCAGGGCAAACACGGCAGATTCAAGCGGCAGACCGAGGGCTTTTTCCAACAGGTTGCCGCCGGCAACCCAATAGGTGAGAAAGAAGGGCAGAACCAACGCAACGAGATCAAACGTGATCCAGTTCAGCATATAGATCGCTGTCGCAAAGCGGAACGGTATGTTGGCCCACGCTGTGCGCAGGATCTGCGCCAGAGGTGTTCTTCGCTCGCGCAGAATCTCTTCATCTGGTCGAGTGCGCTCGCGAACCACGGCAAAGATCAACAGCAAAGGCACAATCGCCAGACTCCCGAACAATGCGGCGACAATGAGATAACCTTGCTGCTGCGTGCCGCCGGAAGCCAGTATGGTATCCACAATCGCGGGAGCAGCGACAGCGGTTACCAAGGACGCCAAGAGGTTGAAGAACATGCGGTAGGTTGTCAGTGACGTTCGCTCGTCGTAGTCGGGTGAGATCTCTGGCGTCAATGCATACAGTGGGACCGCGATCAGGGTCTGGAAAGTATCGCTGAGCATGTACATGAGGGAAACCGTGATCGCCAGCGCGATTTGGTTTTCCCAAGGCGGGGCCCACCACAACAGCACAAAACCAACTCCATACGGTATGGCAAAGAACGCCAGGAATGGGCGCCGCCGCCCCCAACGCGTGCGGACGCGGTCGCTCAGAATGCCGACCAGCGGATCGTTGATGGCATCCCAAATGATGCCAGCTAGCGCAGCGACGGATGCCAGGCGCGGCTCCAACCCAACCACATCCGTCAGGAAAATCGCATAAAAGACTTGGCGCAGCGTGCCAAAACTAGAGACGCTCCAGTCACCTGAGCCAAAGATCCATTTGGTCCGCGATGAAAGCCGAGCTCTAGCGGCATTGACCGTCCCATTCATCGTCTTCTCCCTGCGAGGTGCGCTGTCTCCAGCTACGCCGGCTTTCTGCAAAAACAGTCGCTGGTCAATGCGGTTCCTGGTAGCGAAAGAGCCCGTCTATGAGATCGAGAACCAATTGCCGGATGTCTCCACGGTTGGGCAAGGTGCCGATGAGGCCGTATATGGGAGCCGTACGTTCGGGTATCCCCCCGGACCCACCCAGTAGCGAGGAGATCCTATCCATCAATCGACTTGTCCATT
>JBJYXQ010000286.1:0-2889 GCA_046260035.1 Anaerolineae bacterium | reverse complement strand
TGCCTTCACTCTGGCACGAAAATCCGCCAGCGCCGCGCGCGTCCCGGCAATGCCGCCGAGGCTTTCCTGCAACTTACCGAGGTCGTAGATCGAGAAATACGGGCAGCCATCGACCAGCCAGTAGGAGGGATGCTTGAAGTAGCGCTCGATGACCAGGTCGGCGACCGCATCGAATGTCTCCCGTGTGATCTTGCCATGATACAAGGTCGCCGGCCCGCGCTGCACAGCGCCTAGTCCGGCAGGATGAATGTCCTGCCAATCGTGGTTCGCCCACATCAGGGCAAACTTCAGCCGATCGTTGTTGGGAGCGTGGAGAAAGCCTGCGTCCAGGCCACGCTCAAGAAACGGCCCGTCGTCGTACCAGTACCAATCGAAGAGAAAGACGTCGATGCCGTGATCGGCTGCCGCCGCGATCTTTTGCGCCATCACCACAGGATCAGCTTCGTCACCGTACCCCCATGCCGGAACACGCGGTTGCCGATGGTCTGGAAAGCGCGGTTCGGCGCGTTTAACCAGCGCCCATTCATCCCATCCGGCGCCATGCACGGCCTCATTGCGCGGATCGACGTGATAATTCGGGAAGTAGTAACACGCGACAGTGTAAGGTTTTGTCATTGTTGGCTCGCTTGCCATATCGTCCAGTTGCCGTTAATGTCGCGGACGATCCCATCGCCTTCAAAGACCAACAGGCGCGTCGCCACCTTGTCGATGAAAAAGCGGTCGTGGCTGACGACGATCACCGCGCCCGGGAAATGCGCCAGCGCGCGCTCCATCACTTGCGTACTCGTCATATCCAGGTGATTCGTCGGCTCGTCGAGGATGATGACCGACGCGCCGGAAAGCAGGCTTTTCGCCAGGGCCACGCGCGCCCGCTGTCCACCGGAGAGCGTGCCGATGCGCTGCGTCAGGTCCATCTCCGAGAACTGCATCAGCGAGAGAAAGCGGTTTACCTGCCTACGCGGCGCGAGATACCCCAGCCCTACCACGTTGACGGCATGGGTCACCGTGTCGTTGAGATCCAACTCGTCGAAGACCTGGTTGTAGTACACGTAAGCCGCGCCTTTGCTCCACACCACATGCCCCGCGTCGAGCGGTTCGTCCTCGGTGATCGTGCGGAGCAGCGTCGTCTTGCCGCAGCCGTTCGGCCCTACCACAGCGATGCGGTCTTCCCGGTGAATCTCAAAGGTCAGATCGTCGAAAAGGAGCTGGTCGTCGTAGGCCTTGCTGGCGAATTCCACGCGGCAGAGATCGTTGGAGACGTACAACCGGTCGTAGATGCTAGTGATGATGTTATCCACCAGACGCGGCTTGGCCTGCTTCTTGATGTTCGCCAGCCGTCGTTTGAGTGCCCGGCTTGGATTGCGGGCCGCTTCTTCGCGATCGGAGATGGCCTCGGCTTCCAGCGCCAGCAGTTCCTCCTCGTATTCGAATTGCCGTTCCAACGATTTGAGGCGCAGCGGCTTTTCGCGGACGTACTGCGTGTAATCGCCCTGGTATTCTTGCAGATGGTAGTTCTCAATCTCAACGATGCGGTTGACCACGCGGTCAAGGAACTGCCGGTCGTGCGAGACGACGATGAGCGCGCCGCGAAAATTGCGGAACCACTCTTCAAGCCATGCCAGTCCTTCCACGTCCAGGAAGTTCGTCGGCTCGTCCATCAGCAGGACATCGGGCGCTTGCAGCAGGATCTTCGCCAGCGCCGCGCGGTTGCGCCATCCGCCGGAAAGCTGCACGATGGGTCGCTCACGGTGCGCGGCGCTGAAGCCCAGCTTCGTCAACACCGTGTCGATCTTGTACTCGTAGTCGTACCCGCCGAGTCGATCCATCTCCTCCAGCAGATTGGCCTGGCGCAGCAATAGGCGATCCATCTCATCGCCCTCGGGATTCTCCTCAAACGCGATGTCGACCTCCAGCAGTGCCTCTTCCAATTCGTGGATACGAACAAAGAGACCGTCTAGGATTTCGACGATGGTCTTGTCTTCGTTCAATTCGGAAAACTGCGAGAAGTAGCCGATCCTAGTCCCATCGTCAACCTCAACGATACCTTCCGTCGGCGACTCCTGGCCCAGGATGAGCTTCAGCAGCGTCGTCTTTCCGGAGCCGTTCTTGCCGATGAGGCCCACGCGCTCCCCTTCGCTCAGGCGGAAGAAGAGCTCGCGCAGCACGGGCGTGCCGTCGTAATATTTCGATACATTGTTGAGTCTGATAACGCTCATAACCCTCTCTCGGATACTTGGGCTTCCAAAAGCGCCTTGATTCCTTCCAACCTTTGTCCAGCAGCGCGGGAAAACATCACTTTGATCAAGGGCGAAAACACGCGCAGTATCCCTTTCGGGTTCAAGGTCATCTGCTGAATGACGCGCGTGCCACCCTCCACCGGCTCAAACGTGTAGGCAAGGTGACCCTCCATCACGTTGCTGTGCCACTCCAAAGCCAGATAACGCTCCGGCTCGTAACCGGTCACTTCTGACAAAATCGTCATCGTGACGCTGTGCATCATCCTGATGCCCGGCATCATCCTAACGACCTCGCGGTAGCGCGTCCCCACCCCGACCGGGCCCTCCGTGACTTTGTCGAGGACGGGAACCGGCGAACCCTCGTACGCGTTGTATTGGTCGACGTCTCTGAACAGCGCGAAGACGTCGGCGGGCGGGCAATGTATTACGGCGGTGAACTCAAATTCCATTTTCGCGCTTTTGAATTACATTTAACGGCGGTTGATCAATCGCAGGACCACGTTGAGAATGATGGTCAACAAAATGCTGAGCAAGATTGAGCTGACAATCGGCACCAGGCACGACAGGCTGCCATCGGAACTTTGGTAGCGGATGTCGCCGGGCAGCTTGCCGAACCACTGCGCGAATGGCAGCTTCCCCAGTAGGAACAACA
>JBJYXQ010000285.1:0-4655 GCA_046260035.1 Anaerolineae bacterium | reverse complement strand
AGCGGACGCGCAGGTGCGGGATGCCGCGATCCTTGTCGCCGATCTCGCGCCAGTCTACCCGCAGGCGGAACTCTACGCGGGGGATGCCCTGCCGCACGGTGATATCCAGTTCGAGCGTGGTGTCGCGCGAGTCGCCGCGTTCACCGATTCTGCGCGTCCACCGGAAGGTGTTGACATAAGGCCCGCCGTGGAGGCGCTTGAGTGTGCCGCCATCCAGCAGGTCCGTCTGTTTGAGGAAGGTACCGATGACCCAGGCCGTCATCCCGTTGTTGGCCTCGAGGCAGTACTGGAACACGCCCGCGCGCTTGCCTTCGGGCACCCACTCGCGGCTCGTGCGTTTGTCCAATAAGCTGATTAAACCGCCTGATGCAGGATCAAGCGTGACCTTGAGGACTTCGTTTTCGAGGCAGAAATCCGCGGGTTTATCCGCGCGCGAGGAACCGCCCTGGCCCGCCCACGGATCGCCGTGATCGGTTTGGAGCAGGCCGAATTCCGCCGCCCGGTCGGAGATGCAGACGGCGCGATAACCGAGTGCGGGTAAGTGCACGGGGAAAGCGACGGTCAGATACTCGTGCGCCCAATAGCCGCCCTTGTCGAGCACTTGTACGCGCTGCGGTTCAGCACCATGCCCGGTGACGATGAGGTGCTGTGGATCGAGTTTTGTGTCCCACAGCTTGACCTCGACGACTTCCGTGCGCGGAGTGGGCAGCGGGTTGAAAACGAGGAACGCGCGGTCGCTCAGATGCGCGGCACCGAACGTTGATAGACCACCGGTCCCGCTGGCGTTGCCTACGCCGGCGCCCGCTCTACCAGACTCAACATCATCCTTAAAAGCGCGCGCGGCATCGGTGGCGAAGTCGCGGCGCAGGGCATTTGTGTCCACACGGGCAGCCAGTGCACGCAGGGCGGTGGTCGTCGCCATCCCGGCGGCGGCCTGCGTCTCCTGCGCGTGACCGAGTGTGTAGTGGCGCGTGTCGCGCACGCCGGAGCCGGGGAGGATGTCGTGGAATTGGTCGAAGAGGAGGTTGCGCCAGGCGGCTTCGAGGTTCGCCTGGGGGTAGGGGACATCTGCCAATTGGGCGCCGATGACGGCAGCGGTTTCAGCGATGTAGAGCAGGTTTTCGCCGTGGCGATTGGCCCACTTCTGCCGTGCCTGCGAGGTATAGCAGCCGGCGAAAACCCGGTTGCGCTCGCCGGTGATTTCGGCGACGTGGGCCGTGCCGTCTTCAAGCGCTGCTTCCGCTGTCCTAAAGAAGGTGTGCAATGTGGAGAAGGTGAACCTGGGGAAAACCGGCCAGGCATCCATCTCGATCATCCGCCGCAGGTCGGCGCGGGTCGGGCCACCGCCGTGGTCGCCGACGCCGTAGAGCATCGGCATCTGCTTGAGGCCGGTTGCCTGCGCGAATTCCACCACCGGATCGGCCACGACGGGCGTCACGGCGAGGTTGGGGCCCAGGGGCATGTACCACTGGATGTCGTTGAAGACCAGGAGGCGCGAACTATCCGGGCCGATCCACCAATAGAGATGCGGGCCTTGGCTGCCGCGACAATGGTAATAGTACTTCACGCCGCCGCGCGCCAGGATCGTGGGCAGTGTGGCAGGATGCCCAAAGGTGTCCGGCTCGAAGTCTACCTGCACATCCTCCGGCGTGAGGCCGAACTTTTCCTGCACGTAGCAGCGCGTGTAGAGCAGGTGGCGGCTGAGGCTTTCGCCGCTCGCCATATTTTTGTCGCCCTCCACCCACTGGCTGGCCGTGACTTCCCAGCGGCCCTCACGCACACGTTGCCGGATTTGTGTGAACATCGCCGGGTTGTATTTTTCGACGATGGCGTAGGTAGAGGCCTGATCCTGGGTAAAGATGAAGTCGGGGAATTCGTGCATCAGCGTGAGCATCGTTTCGAAGGTGTCGTTGACGACGGCGACCGTCTCGGGCCAGCCCCACATCCAGTTCATGTCGATGTGGGCGTGGCTAATGCACAGCAGCGTGTAGCTTTTGGCAACGTCGCCAATGGGCTGTAGGACAGCTTCCGCCTGGGCGATGACGGTATCCAAATCGCGGTTTGCGTTTACACCCGCCTGGACGATGTGCCCGGCCTCAACAATGAGGGGGTGCCACGCCGTAGCCTGGTCGGGATGGGCGGTGCAAAGCCGGTCCGCGAAGGCCAACTGTGCCTGGATGCGCTCAAGTTGTCGCGCGCGTCGGTCGAGGTGTTGTTGTAGTGTCTGATTGATTTCAGTGAATTGTGCGGGGTAAGCGGTCATTTAGGTCTCCTTGGGTTGTTCAGAGTCCAGTGGCTAAAGTCGAGAGTCGGGCAGTCGCGTAGTCAGGCCGTCATTCGCAGGTGGTAGGCTAAAAGTAGGGAGAATCTACTTTTTCATTTCTAATTTCTCACCTCTAATTTCCAATTCTCACTCGACCTCCCCCAATTCTTTCTTAAACTTTGCCAGGCATTCGGGGCAGATGCCGTGGGTGAATTCGGCGTCGGAGTGTTTTTCGATGTAGGTTTCGATGCTCGTCCACTGCCCGTTATCATCCTGGATTTTCTTACCACACCACGCGCATATTGGCACCAATCCACTGAGGGTTTTGATGGTTTTCAGTGCCCGTTGGAGCTGGCGATTGCGTTTTGCGAGTTCGGCGTTGACGCGGTTCAATTCTTGGTTGAGGCGGCGCAGTTCGTCGGATTCTCTGGAACGCGCCAAGGTGATGACGATGGCCCGTTGTAATTCGCTGGCCTCCGGTGGCTTGACCAGGTAGGCGACCACGCCGGCATCGCGAGCTTGCTCAACCAAGTCGGGTGTGTCCATAGCGGTGAGTAGGATAATCGGGGTAGGGTGTATGGCCTGGATTTTACGCGCGGCAGTGATGCCGTCCATCCCTGGCATAGAAACATCCATGACGATGATGTCCGGCTTCAACCGTTGCGCCAGGGTGATGGCCTGTGCTCCATTCTCCGCCTCTCCTGCAACGGTGTGGTCAAGCATATCGAGGATTGAGCGCATAGTAGCGCGTAGTTCCTCGTTGTCATCGACGATTAAAACACGAACTGGCATTGTTCTAGCCATGTTGAATTCCTTATCTGAGTGATTGACTCTCAAAGAGGGAACCCTCCTCGAGGTCAGATTCTAAAGATCAATCTTGCATTATAACGTCACGCTATCAAGGATTAGTTCCCACGGGTTCTGCGTGCGACAGGTCTTTTGATATGTGCAAATCATTATAGCCAGTCTTCCAATTAAGTGAAATGGTTGTTTTTATGATGTTTATATGCTAAAATAAGGAGGTGATGATAGTCTGATGGCGCTGCTTTTCGCGTCAGAGTGCGTAGGGTGGCAAAATAGCACAAATTTTCACAGGAGGATGGTGACGGTATGGCGTTACAAGGAGAATTTCTCCTCGCGGGAGATGTGGGCGGCACAAAGACTAATGTAGCGGTTTATTCGCGTGAGGCTGGATTGCACGAGCCGCTTCTGTCGGCGACCTTTCCGAGCGCGGCCTACAAAGGCTTGGCTGAGTTGGTAAAGGAATTCCTGGATCGAACCGAAATGCCAGTCAAGCGCGCGTGCTTTGGCGTTGCCGGGCCGGTGGTCAATGGTCAGGCGCGCATCACGAATCTGCCCTGGGTGCTGGATGAGGCGCAGCTGGCCGTTGATCTGGGCTTTTCATCCTTCACGTTGTTGAATGATCTGGTGGCGATTGCGAGTGGTGTACCGTTTTTGAAACAGGATGATTTGTACACGATTCATCAGGGACAAGTGCAGTCTGGCGGCGCGTTGGCCGTCGTCGCACCGGGGACTGGGTTGGGAGAGGGCTATCTTACTTGGGATGGGAAAAGGTATCGCGCCAACGCCTCCGAGGGCGGACACTGTGACTTCGCGCCTACAAACGCACTGGAAGTGGATCTCCTGCGCTATCTTCAGGCGCAGTTGGGGCGTGTGAGTTGTGAGCGGGTTTGCTCAGGACTGGGTATTCCAAACATTTATGCCTTCCTCCGCGATAATGGCTATGAGGAAGAGCCGGCATGGCTTGCGGAGCAGCTAGCAACTGCACCTGATCCCAATCCGGTGATCGCAAAGGCGGCGCTGGAGCGCGAGCAGCCCTGTGAGTTGTGCCAAAGGACGCTGGAGATTTTCGTTTCCATACTAGGAGCTGAAGCGGGGAATATGGCACTGCGTGTCCTGGCGACCGGCGGGGTCTACCTGGGCGGCGGCATTCCCGTACACCTTCGTACAGCGCTCGATAGCAATACCTTCCGTGCAGCGTTCCGCAACAAGGGACGGCTTTCGCATCTTCTGGCGCAGATTCCTGTGCATGTGATTCTGCATCCCAAAATCGCGTTGTTAGGCGCGGCGGCGCACTGTTTTGGACTTTGATTGACTTATAGATCGTTAAAGTTCTGTTTATTGTTGCAAAGGAGAGTGTAACTATGGTTCCAATCAAATCTTCGGAGATCACGCCGGAACATCTATACCTGTCACGGCGGAAGTTTTTAAAGGCGGCGGGTTTGCTGGTGGCGAATGCCGCGGTGCTTGCCGCGTGTGGACGTCAGCCAATAGCATCCCCCACCACTGCGACAACGCCCGGTAATGTTGCGTCGCCCAGCGCCGAGACGGATGGATTGGGCAATCCCTTGACGCCGCAGGATGTCGTCTT
>JBJYXQ010000284.1:0-1698 GCA_046260035.1 Anaerolineae bacterium | reverse complement strand
ATATCCCACGCACGGCAGCCTGACGATAGCGATCGGGTACCTCAGTCTCAGCAAGTTGCGGGAAGGCTTCTTCGATGGTTTTTCCGATAAACTGCGCGTTGTTCACACCGAGGATGCGATCGGCAGCGGGATTGGCGCCGGTAAACACCAGGCGACCATCGGGATACAAGTCGTAGAGATGAATACCCACTGGCGCGTGCTCGGCCAAATCAGCAAGTCGCTCCTCAAAATATTGCGCAGCCGAGATTTGCGCAGCCTCCAGATCGGCAACCCGTTGACGCAGCAGATGCAGCTCCGCGATCAACTGCTCACGAGTTTTATCCTCATCGATCATAACGCGCCTCCTACATTGTGCGCCCCGGCGGTCGAAGCCTACAATACCATATAAACCAACACAACGTATGCTTCTATGATATTCCAGTGTGACATTTTGTCGAGAAAGCCCGCCGCAGCAAGTCTGCGCAAAAACGTATCAAAAGACCGGTTGAAGTTATCGTTAGGTGAGGGTATACTTTGGCCGCGCAGGGCCATTTACGCAGCATGCCGAGTTACTGTTGTTGGGCGCGCGTGGAAGCAACAGCGAGGATCGCAATTCGGTCCACAATTTGACCAATTTGCAAACTTTCGGTGGATAGTTTTTGAAAGTCCCGGCGGCCGAGGATGCCGGGACTTTATCTTGGTACACACAAGGAGACTTTCTCAATGAAAACGATACCCGTTGGTCTATCGATCGGGCTGGCATTAGTGTTACTATGCGGAAGTTTCGCCGGTGCCGCAGGTTTGGCCCCAGAGGCGGTAGGATGGTCGTCCCCCGCGCCGCTCTCGAACACGGCCGGAAGTTCGTACTATCCGCGCTTGGGGCACGACGCGGCGGGCACGCTGCACCTTGTCTGGCAGGACTGGGTGGATTTGGGCACCCATTGGCCCTACATCCTTTACGTGCAGAAGTCGAGCGATGGTTCGTGGTCGGCCTACACCTACTTACCCGGAAACGCCCAGGGCGTCGAACCGGCGCTGGACGTCGGCACGGATGGTACAGTGCACGTCGTTTTTATGCGAGAGGACAACAGCATCGCCTACGTGCGGCGGACTGCCAGTGGCACCTGGTCGGCAGTGGAAACGGTATCCGCAACGTCAGACTACAGCTCCGGGATCGACGTCGCGGTCGCGCCGGACGGCACCGTTCACGTCGTCTGGCGATATTGCGCCGGTTCCGGGCAAGATGGCCTGATCTACCACCGCGCCCGCGCGTCCGTCGGCAATTGGGGCAATACCACGCTGGTCTCCACGTCCGGCGGTGACGCCTCGCTCCCCCTGATCACAACCGACGCCAACAGCACGGCACACGTGTTGTGGAACCGCAGCGCATCTGGAGAATACGGCATCTTCTACGCCGCCAAGCCAAACGGCGGGAGTTGGTCTGCACCGCAGGAACTCGTGAAGAATGCCACGTTGAGCAGCGTGGAGCAGTTGGCGCGTGACGCCACAGGTGCTCTTCACCTGGTGTGGAGTGTGCGCAATGGCGTCCCCAATCCGACCGTCTACTACGCCCAAAAACCGCTGGGACAACCCTGGTCGGCGGCAGAGCACGTTCACAGCGGCTACGTCGATCAAATCGCCGTGGCCACTGCCGAGAACGGGCTGGCCCACATCGCCTGGAGCTACAATGGTTGGCTGTGGCACACGTTCCAGAATCCA
>JBJYXQ010000283.1:0-1782 GCA_046260035.1 Anaerolineae bacterium | reverse complement strand
GGTCCAATTATAGCCTTCTAGCACTTAAGAAGCCGATAATTCTCGATACAGCGCTTTCACCATGCCATACGCCTGTTTGGGACGGCGATACTCGTCCACCAGGCCCTTGTTGTTGAATGCGCGCGGGCGGAAGAGAGCACGCCGCACCTGCTCGGACGCGCGGACGTCGCAGTATTGCCAGATCGCCAGGCCACACGCGCGGTCGCCATCCATGAAGAGATGGCGGATGACCACATCAAGCAGCCGCGCCTGGTACTGCTCGCTCCAGCGGGTCTCGTTCTGGTCGCGCCAACCATAGATCGCACCTGCACCGATCTCGGAGATGATGAATGGTTTGTCGGCCTGACCCTGCACCGTGTCTACGTGGTTGATGATCTCATCCAGGTTGGCGGGAATTTCCTCGATCTCGCCGACGTACCAGCCGGGATAACAGTTGACCGAGATCACATCCGCCAGATCGTAACAGACATCATCGAAGGGATGGTTGCTGGCAAAGGTAAGCGGGCGTGTGGGATCGAGTTCGCGCAGCAGACCGAGCAGGCGCTCGTAAGCCGGGCGGCACGCCGGGTCGTTGCTGTGACTCTCGTTTTGGATACCCCAGAGGATGACTGACGGGTGATTGCGTCCCACGGCGACCAGCTCGCGGACATTGGCCTCCTGCGCATCGAGGAAGTGCGGATCGGTGAGATGCTCTGCCGTGTGCTGCCAGCCGATAGCCTCATCCCACACCAGAATTCCGGCCTCGTCGCAGAGATCGAGGAAACGCGCGTCCTGCGGGTAATGGCTGCCGCGCACGAAGTTGCAGCCCAAATCGCGCAACTGTTGCACGTCGGAGACCAGCAGGCCATCGGGCAGCGCGCTGCCGAACTGCGGGTGCGCTTCGTGGCGATTAACACCCAGCAAGCGCACCGGCTCATCGTTGATGCGAATCTCCTGCCCTTTCACCGTCACCTGGCGGATACCGAAACGCTCGCGCAAATCATCGGCGTATGCGCCCTCCTCACCCAGGCGGACGTGGAGCGTGTGCAGATGCGGCGCATCCGGCGACCAGAGGGCCGCGTCGGGCAGTTGAAAGCGAGCCTGGATCTGCCCACACTCGACGAGCATATCAACCGCCTGCGCGAACATGCGTTCCCCATCGACGGAGATGGTCAGCGGCACACCACCCTGCGACACGTCTGCAGCATAATCCACGGTCACGGAGATATCGCGGGTTGCGAACGCCTCCGTCACGATGGACACGCCGTCGATCCAGAGATCGCCGAGGTAGTGCAGTGCCGCCGGGCGGCTGATGCCACCGTAGTGATACCAATCAAAGTAATCCAGGTGCAGCGGGCAGCGGGCGTAGTCAAAGCGGTTATCCACCAGCACCACGAGCGCCACGTCACGCGTCGAATGCGCCATCACGTCCACAGCAAATTGCGTGAAACCGCCCACGTGCTCGGCTAAAGGCACACCGTCCACGAAAACGCGGCACCAGTGATGCACCCCGTCGAAAACGAGGCGATAGCGGCCCGGCTTGTCCAGGCGCACCATCGTGCGATATGCCGTCAGACCGCGCTTCCCGGCATAAGCGGGCGTCGCATCGAAGCAGCCAGGGACGGCCATGCGGTCATCGAAAACGAGACCACCAACGTCCACAGCATCCGGGTCAACGTCACCAAGGAAGACAAAATCCCATACCCCATCGAAGGGCGTCACCGAACGGACATCGTGTTGTCGAAATCGTCGTACCATTACGAGCCTCCTTGTTATAGTGTGATTAGGAATTGGTAACTGGGG
>JBJYXQ010000282.1:0-6293 GCA_046260035.1 Anaerolineae bacterium | reverse complement strand
CCCTGCAAACGCGCGCCCATCCGGTCGGCCTCCGGTGTGAGCCGGTAGGCGCTGTTGAGGAACGTCGCCACCCCTTCCGCCGCGAAGTAATCGTCCTGCGGCCCCAAAACCACGCGTAATACCGGTTGTTGCGTATACGGCGGACGACGATCCTCGGGCCAGACGCGCCCGGCGCCCCGCACCACATCGCGCGCGGCAGTGTTTCCCAGCGGAAGCCGGTCCCTGGCGCGCAGCGCTCGTCCTTCCATACCACCGAATCCACCCGGCAAATACGTCGCCTGCGATCCCAGGAACGGCGGCAGCGCAATCCCACCGGAAATAGCGAGATAGGCCCGCGCCCCGCTGCACCGTGCCCCAAACGTGATGATCCGCCCGGCACGCACGTAGACAGCGTGCCACATCGGAACCGGCCCCCCCCCAACCCACAGATCGAACGTCGCACCGCACACCGCGATGAGACACTCGCGCTCCGCGCGCAGCGTCGGGCCGGAGAGCGTGATTTCGAGCGCCGCCGCATCAGGCGGATTGCCGACCAACGCGTTCGCGGCAGTGAAAGCGGCGGCATCCAAAGGGCCGGAGGGTGGCACACCGTAACGTGCCCACCCGCTACGCCCGGCATCCTGCACCGTCGTCAACAAGCCGGGCTCAAGCACTTCGAGCATCGCAGGGTTGCTCATGACGGGACAAACCGCACGCGATCACCAGCCTGGAGGGCAAACGGTGCTTCGCGGGCTGGATTGAACAGCGCAAAATCTGTCTGCCCGATGATGCGCCAGCCACCCGGTGTCTCCAGCGCGTACACACCCGTCTGCGCTCCGGCGATACCAACGCTGCCCGGCGGCACGCGCAGACGCGGCGTCGCCAGACGCGGCGTCGCCAACGTCTCTGGCAGTCCGAGTAGATAGGCAAAACCCGGCGCAAAGCCCAGCATCGCCACGGTGTAAACGGGCTGCGCGTGCAAATCGATCACCGCCTGTTCCGTCATGCCACAGTGCGCAACGACGTCCAACAAATCCGGCCCACATGCGCCCCCGTAGCGCACGGGGATTTCGACCAATCGGCCTTCCGGCAAGGCCGCCGTCGTCGCCAGCGCGTCGAGCGCGTCTGTTAAGGCCCTACGCATGGCGTCAGCGTGACTCATCTGGGGATCGTAGATTACCAGCAGCGAGCGATACGTGGGCACAGTCTCGACGAGGCCGGGCACAGATTGCGCGCGCAAGGTCGCGTCGAGCGCGTGGACCTGCCGGTTGAGCGCTTCATCCACCGTGTCGCCAAACTCCACGGTGAATGCCGCTTCGCCGACTGGGAGGATACGGGGATAGTCAAGCATTGGCATCAAGCGACACGACGACAACGCCCTCGGCTTCGAGCGCCGCACGCAGCGCTGAGGCAATGGCGACTGCGCCCGGCGTGTCGCCATGGATGCAAAGTGTGTCGATGTGTAATGGGATGACTTTGCCTGTAACGGCTTTCACTTCGCCATGCGTGACCATGCGGATTGCACGCGCCGTCGCTAGGGCGGGATCATGGATCACCGCGTCAGGCGCACTGCGTGGGACGAGATTGCCGTCTTCACTGTAGGCGCGGTCGGCAAAACCCTCGTAGGCCACGCGCAGACCCGCCGTCTGCGCCGCACGCGCTAACGCGGAATCCGGCAATGTGACAACGATCAGGTTGGGGTCAAAAGCCGCGACCGCACGAACAATCGCCTCAGCGACGGTCTGGTCGCGGGCGGCGACGTTGTACAACGTACCGTGCGGCTTCACGTGGACCAAAGGCTCACCCGCAGAACGCGCAAATCCCGCCAGCGCACCGATCTGGTAGAGCACGGTCGCCTCGACTTCGGCGGGCGTGAGCGCCATCGCCCGCCGCCCGAAGCCCTGCAAATCCGGGTAGCCCGGGTGCGCTCCCACAGCAACGCCCTTCTGAGCCGCAAGCGCAACTGTGGCCTGCATTACTGAGGGATCGCCCGCATGCAACCCACAGGCGATGTTCGCCGACGTGACCACGTCGAGCATGGCCGCGTCGTCGCCGAGCGTGTAGCGTCCAAAACTTTCACCCATGTCGCAGTTGAGATCAATATGCATCATTTCCTCAAGATGGTCGAATAGTCATTAGTCAGGTAGTCGCACACATTCCTCGTAAAAAGTATAGATAACTCCCGATGGATGTCAAAAACCCGGTTGCACATACAACCGGGTTTCGAATGATAAAATCTGTCAGGCGTAGTTTAATCTGACGCTTTGAGCACGACCAGACAACCGCGTAATTTGCGGCCCTGCATCTTGCGCAGCACCTTGCCCGCGTGGCGTTCGGCTACATCGACAAAGGTCTGCTGGTGTTGGATATCGATGGCGCCGATAGAGCGCCCGGGGATGTTGGCCTCGCTGGCGATTGCGCCGACGACGTCGCGAGGGCGGATGCCGTGGGCTTCGCCGACGTTCATCGTGAAGCGCACCATTCCGGCTTCGCGCTCTCCCTTCTTGCGACGCGGGCGTGATGACCTCGAAGAACGCGGCCCGTGTGACTTGGATCTGCCACCGCTGCGTTTCGCGCCGTGGCGCGACGGGCGGCGTTGCACTTCGCGGATCTCATCAATGGGGCGTTGTGCCTCGTCGCCGTGCGCCATTCCGATGGCGGCAGCCGCCACGTCGACCAGATCATAACCCGCATCGAGGAGCTGTTCGGCCAGCGCGTGTTCGCGCGGATTCGGCTTCTCCAGATGCGCACTCATCTTCAGCAAGAAGAGCGCCTCACGCCGCGCGCGGACGTCGTCTGCCGAGGGCAATTTGGCGCGGGAGATAGGCTGCATCGTGTACGCCTCGATCTTCTGCAAGCGGCGGCGGTCGTGTGGCGTGACCAACGTCAGCGCGATGCCGCTCTTGCCCGCACGCCCCGTCCGCCCGATGCGATGGACGTAGGCCTCGGGATCGAAGGGAATGTCGTAGTTGATGACGTGCGAGACATCGTCGATGTCAAGTCCGCGGGCGGCCACGTCGGTGGCAACGAGGACCTTGATCTGCCCACGGCGGAAGCGGCCCATCACGGTTTCACGCGCCGGTTGGCTAAGGTCGCCGTGGAGTGCTTCGGCCTGGGTTCCATGTTCAAAAAGCGCGTTCGCTAACTCTGACGCGCCCACTTTCGTGCGGGTGAAGACCAATACGCTGGTCATCTCCTCCGTCTCCAGCAACCGGGTGAGGGCGGCCAGCTTGTCGTCCTCGTAAACGAGGTAGTAGCGCTGCTCCGTCTCGGCGACGGTAAGACGCTGGGGGTTGATGGTAATTGCTTCAGGCGAGGACATATAACGGTCGGCCAATTGCCGGATCCGTCCCGGGAGTGTAGCAGAGAACAGCGCCGTCTGCCGCGTCGATGGGGTTTCGCTAAGGATCGCTTCGATATCCTCAATAAAACCCATGCTGAGCATCTCGTCAGCCTCATCCAGCACTAGGTAACGCACCGCGCTCAGGTCGAGTATGTCTTTGCGAATCAGATCGAGCATGCGGCCCGGTGTGCCGATCACAATATCGACGCCGCGCCGCAAGCGGTTGATCTGACGGCTGTACGACTGTCCGCCATAGACAGCCAGCACACGCACATCGCGATGCCGTCCATATTCGTACACGGCCTTCGCCACCTGGTTCGCCAACTCGCGCGTTGGCGCGACGACGAGGCCCTGCACGCGCCCGTGCGCGTCGTCGGTTTCCAGCCCGTGCAACATCGGCAGCGCGAAGGCCGCCGTCTTGCCCGTACCGGTCTGCGCCTGGCCGAGCACATCGCGCCCATCCATCAACGCCGGAATCGCCCGTTCCTGAATGGGCGTCGGGCTTTCGTATCCTAATTCATCCACCGCCTGCATCAACGCCGGATGCAGGGAAAACGCCTGAAACTCTGTTGACATATAACTCCTCAATCCGATTCTTGCCAGAAAAAAAGGCCCTGCCGTACCGGCAAGGCCTTAAAGGACCACGCAAGTATAAAAGCGCCTCATTGCGCCAAGTAAAATTATAGCACGGAAGGCAAAAATCACAACCTATCGCAGCGGAACTTTGCCAGCAGCTTTGCGCTCCTTGATCACTTCTTCGGCGATACTCTCGGGCACGATAGCGTAGCGCTTGAATTCAAGCGTGAACGTGCCGCGCCCTTGCGTCATACTGCGCAGGTCGGTGGCGTAGCCACGCGCTTCCGCCAGCGGCACTTCGCCGTCCACGTTACGCAGATGCCCGCGCACACGCATTGTGTTGACGATACCGCGCCGCCGTCCGATGTCGGCCACGACCGGCCCCACGTATTCCTCCGCCGCGTTGATATCGATTCGCATGATCGGCTCAAGCAGTGCCGGAGCAGCCGCATGTACAACCTGCCGTGCGCCCATCCCACCAGCAATCTCGAAATCCATCGACGCCGAGTCAACCTCGTGGTAGCGCCCGCCCAACAGCGTCACTTTGACGTCGGTGACGGGATATCCGGCGATCACGCCCTGCTCCAGCGCGCGGCGCACGCCCAATTCCACCGGACGCCAGAAATCGCGCGGCAACTCGGCGGGCGGTGCAGCGTGGACGAACAACACCCCGTCCTTATCGGCTTCTTCGTCTTCTTCCAGCGGCTCGATGCTGAGCACGATTTCGGCGTAGTGCCCGTGCCCACCAGACTGCTTCTTGTACGTCGTCGTGACTTCGGCGCGCCTGGTCACTGTCTCGCGGTAGGAAACCTGCGGCGCGCTCACCTGCGGCACGATGCCAAATTCGGTACGCAGCCGGTCCACGGAGACGTCCAGGTGCAGCTCACCCATTCCGGCCAACGTCAGTTCACCGGTCTCCGCATCGAAGTTCTGAATCAGCGTGGGATCCTCATTGCATAGACGAGTCACGGCCTGGTGCAGTTTTTCGCGCTCTTTGGTCGATGCGGGCGTCAGCGCCACCGCAATCACTGGTTTGGGGAAGCTCATACCTTCCAAGACAATCGGGTGTTCGGGATCGCAAAGCGTGTCGCCGGTCATCGCCGATTTGACACCGACCAGTGCGACCACGTCGCTCGCCGCCATACCGTCCACCTGCTCGCGGCGGTTGGCGTGCATCCGGTAGATGCGCCCTACTCGCTCGGATTCGTTCGTGCGTGGATTATAGGCCAGGTCTCCGGCCTGCATCTGCCCGGAGAAAACGCGTACCCAGGTCAAATGCCCCACGTGCGGGTCGGTGACGATTTTGAACACCGACGCACAGAAAGGAACGTCGAAGGCGTCCGGCCGTTCGATAATTTCCTCTGGGTCAGCAGGATTGTGGCCGAGTATGGGTGGGATGTCCACTGGCGCAGGAAGATAGTCGACAATCGCGTCGAGCAACGGTTGCACGGCAATGCGATTGCGCGACGTGCCACACAGCACCGGCACAACGTCCCCGGCTATGACGGCTTCACGTAGCGCCGTGCGGAGCGTCATCGCGTCGATGTCGACACCTTCAAGGCGCTGCTCAAGTAGATCATCGTCGGTTTCGCAGATGGCGTCCAGTAAATGCTCGCGCGCCTCGGCAACTTGCGTCACCATATCCGCCGGCACGGGGACACTTTCGGGCTCATCGTCCCCATTGTGCCAGGCCCACGCCTTCCCGGTGAGCAAATCGACGATCCCCACGAAATCCCCTTCGCTGCCGATGGGCAGTTGCAGAGGTTGCGCGTTGGGCGTCAGCCGTTCGTGAATCTCATCCAGCACGCGGTGGAAATCCGAGCCGATGCGGTCCAGCTTGTTGACGAAGATTAGGCGCGCCAGATGCTCGCGGTTGGCGTGCAGCCACACCGCCTCCGTCTGCGGCTCCACTCCACCAACGCCACACAGGATCATCACTGCGCCATCAATGACGCGGATCGAGCGCACCACCTCGGCGGTGAAGTCGATGTGCCCCGGCGTGTCGATCAAGTTGATACGGTGACCGCGCCAGTGGCAGGCGGTCGCGGCGGACATGATCGTGATACCACGTTCGCGCTCCTGTTGCAAAAAATCCATCTGCGTGTCGCCATCGTCGATGTTGCCCGCGCGGTGGATCCGCCCGGTGTAGTACAGAATCGACTCGGACGTCGTTGTCTTTCCCGCATCTACGTGGGCAAAGATGCCGATGATGCGGACGTTTTCCAGCGGTGCTTCTTTTTTCTTTACCATTGCTTTCCTTCTTCCTTAACCAAGACTACAAAAGTCTCAGCACATACCCCATGAGACTTTTGTAGTCTCTCTTGCAACAAACAACGGCCAGCTTGTGCTAACGCTGACCGCTGCGCTCATTTCATCACTTGTGTTATACTCCCTG
>JBJYXQ010000281.1:4100-8652 GCA_046260035.1 Anaerolineae bacterium | reverse complement strand
GCTCATAAAAATGCTCCTTGAAGCCTCATAATACACAATGCGTGATACGTGGTTTTGCAATTCACCACGTATCACGCATCACGCTTCACGTCTTACCCTTTGTGATAGTAAACGTCCCACTCCAAATACTTGCTCAGCGCTTCATTCACCGCATCCGCCGTCCGCGAGATGTTGACGGCAACGTGGTGCTCAAAGCCGTTGTCGCAGATATAGTGCAGCAGCTTTTGCAGGTTGGGGATCTCGAAGACGCCGTACCCGCCGAAGGTCTTGAGCGGGTCCTTGGTGAGTTTGCCCTCGCCCAGGTAGACCTGGATTTTGCCCTCGAAATCGTTGGTGGAGATGCGGGTATAGGTAAACGGCGCAGCCTTGACGCGGCCTACGACCGTGCCGTAGGTATTTTCCTTGCCCACCGTCCCGGCGATGATCTCCTGGTAATCCATATCGGGCGTCTCCTCGAAGAAATCCTTGGGCAGATTCGAGCAGTGGAAGAGGACGCCCTTGTTGGGATCGTCACCGTAGTTGTTGTTCCAGTCGGCCAGCGCACTGGGCTTGCCGGAGGCAAAGGCCATCGCCGCCATACCAATCACGCCCGCGATGTCCGTCTCGCAAGCGGAGGGCATGAGGTTGTTGCTCATCATGCTCATCATCGTGCAGGGGACGACGCCGTAGTATTCCTCCATCGCCGTCCAGCACTGCACTGCGCTGGCGATGAGGCCCTCGTCCGCCATCCACTGATCCACGACCGTGCCAAACTTCGCCATCTTGACCAGGGCCTCGTTGGGAACGCCCTTGATCTTGAGATACGCCTTTGTCGCCTCCAGCTTGGCGACCAGGGCGGGATCGTCGTCCTCGAGGCGCTCAATGCGCCCGAAAACTTCGGAGAGATCGATCGTGTCCACGCTGATGCCGGAGCGCTCGAAGAGCTTCTCGCTGAAGCGGACGGTGTTGAAGGCCGCCGGGCGCGCGCCAACCATACCAACCCGCGCGTGTTTCAAACCCCTGACGACGCGGCAGGTCGCCACGAAGTTACGCAAATCTTTGCGGAAGCTATCGCTTTCGAGATCAACCGTGTGCAACGTGGTGAGCGAATACTTGATCCCCATCTGCTTGAGGTTGTTGCAGGTCGACATCTTGCCGCAGAACGAGTCGCGGCGGTGGGCGATGGTCATGAAATTCGCATCATCGGGCGTGGCCTGGATGAGCACCGGCACGTTCAACTCGGCCCAGCGCAGCGCGTTGGCGATGGGGCCTTCCTCGCCGAAGTTGGGCAGCGTGACAACGACACCGATGATGTCATCACGGTTAGCACGGAACAGATCGGCACACTTATGCGCCGCTTCGTTCGTCTCCAACGTACCGTATGGGGAGTCCTCTGGTGAAAGGACGATAGGTTTGACACCTTCCTCTTCGAAGACCTTCAAAATCTTCGCGCGCCCCTCTTCGCAGAGTTGTGTGGGGAAAAATCCCCGATTGCCAATAATAATGCCTAACGTGGGCTGTTTCATACTGTATACCTCGCTTTCCTAAATAAGATTTTTGATAACGCCTTTGCTGTATAAAAGGCGGATTGAACACAAATTATGTCCTGTTACGATGAGTCTGCACTGTTAATAGGTATACTGCCTGAATGAAGAATAGTCAAGCACGATTTTACCATGCCACTGGACTGCGCAGCCGCTGCGCGATGACGGCGTAATGCGGATCGTCCGGGCCGACGTAGCCGTGGCGCAACAAAAAGTCGATGATGACGAGGTTGTTGTTCATCTTGAAATCCTCAGTGGTGGTGATCGTCTCGATGACCCGCTCAATGGGCCACAGGTAGAATTCCGCCACTTCGCCGTCAGTGTTCTGCGGGACGAAGGTTTCCGGCAACTCCAAATCATAGATGAAGATCAAGTCGCGATGGCGGCGGACATTCGCGTCAATCATATAGCTGATGAGGCTCACCGGACGCGCGCGCTGCGCCAGTTCCGGCGGGATGTCCGCCTCTTCCCGGCACTCCTTGATGACCACATCCCACGCGCTCAACCCGGCGGGAATCCCCCCGGCGACGACGTGATCCAGCTTGCCCGGATGCTCCGGCTTGTCCAACGAGCGCCGCGCGATCCAGAGGTACAGATGCCCGTTCTTGTGAACGACGCCGTTGAGATGCGCACCGTAGCGCAGGATGCCGAACGTCGAGGCGGCGGCACGTTCCAGCGCCATCAGCGGTGGCGCATCGAACGCAGTGGAAACGCGATACAATTCATCGCGCCAGCCAGGGAAAAGGCCCGTATCGCGCCACTCAGCCAGCACACCGGCAACGGCTTCCGTCCGTGCAGCAGGCGTGTCCAGGTGTAGATCAAGGATCACGCGCGCATCGTCGACGCGGAAAATGCCGGGATGTTCCTGCAGCAACGGCAACCGCTGACGATGCACCGCGCCTACAACCGTATCCTCGATGACGAAGTCAAGGTAGTTATGAGAATCGAAGGCATTGTGTGCGTCGATCCAGCGGAGGAAGGCAGAGGTGTCGATCGGTGAGGTCATTCGTCTTTAGCGAGCGAAACACTCTCCCGATACGTCTCCCCAAACACTGTCGCCTTCACCAACATCAAGTAAAAGAGCAACGGCGCACTCAACACAGGGATCAGGATACAGAAGATCATCGTGGAATACAACAGCATCATCCCCATATACAAGACTGCGAACAGACCTCCCACGACGACCCAGGCGATGAAGTAGCTCAACTTGTTACGCCACAATACTTTCCACCACTCGCGGAAGCGAAACGCCGCCCCCACCTGATCCTTCACCACGAAATGCGAAAGCGCTACCGGCAGTGGGATCGCTCCCAGGAGCACCAAGATCATCCCCAGGAAAATCGAGAGGAACATAATAAGCATGCTCCCCACAAAGAACAACGGGATAACGGCAAAATTGCCCCGCCCATGCTCCATCATCTGCATAGACATTGGAAGAACCATCGCAGAGACCATGTAGAGCCCCATCCCACCAAAATAGACGAGGAATCCGGGCAACATAAACGCAAGGCTGACCACACCATAGCGCAGGCCGTCCACGCCGAGTTTGCCCCAGTCATCCCACTCTGGCAAAACCAGATCCTGCCCCTCAATTGCGCGCCGCATCACCTGCACAATGTAGCCGAAGACGAAGATTAGGGGAATCACCGGGATGAAGAAGCTCACCAATATCAGCGCCACGCCGATGACAAATCGTTTCTGCCAATCCTGTCCTTCAAACGGGAACTTGAAGAACCGCTTTAAGCCACTCAGTGTCGTTTCATTGGACATAGCACCCTCCCGCAAAATAAACCACTAAGCCACGAAGATACAAAGATACGAAGTTTTTCTTTGTGTCTTCGTGGTAAAGATTTTCACATCCTAAGCAGGTTACTTCTTCGCTGTCAACTGCGCCGCGAAGGAGACCCCCGCCTTCTCCTCACTGCGGTCGGTGGCGGGCGGCGGTTCCGGAGAGAGTGCTGAGACCTCCGCACGCAGTTCAGGCGTCATATCGATGTCCAACGCAGCCAGTGAGCCTTCAAGCTGCTGCAGGTTGCGCGCACCGATGATGGGCGCGGTAACAGCGGGGTGGCTCCCTACCCAGGCGACGGCCAACGCCACCGGGTTGTAGCCGTGTTCCTGTGCGAAAGCGGCGAAATCTTCTGCTACCTGGTAAACCCACGCATCACCGTAGCGCGTCATATACATCGCGTTCTCGACGAGCCGACCGGACTCAGGCTTGCGCCCCACCCCGTACTTGCCGGTGAGCAGGCCGCCGCCAAGCGGGCTGTAGGGGATCACGCCCAGGCCCTCAGAGAGCGCCAACGGCAGAATTTCAACCTCGGCCTGGCGCTTGACCAGGTTGTACATCGGCTGCAGGCAAGCAAACGGCGACCAACCCTCGCGCGCTGAAATGCCCAGTGCCTTGGCGATCTGCCACGCGGCGTAGTTACTCGCCGCTGGATAGAGGATTTTGCCTTGCTCGACCATGTCATCCAATGCGCGGAGCGTCTCCTCTATCGGCGTGTCAGCGTCGAAGTGATGCATAAAGTACACGTCGATGTAGTCCGTGTTGAGGCGCTTGAGGCTGGCCTCCACAGATGACATCAGGTGTTTGCGGGAAGACCCGCGCGCGTTGACGTCGTCGCCCATCGGGAAGTGCGCCTTGCTGGTGATGACGACCTCATCGCGGCAATCGGCGATCAAGCCGCCCAGGATTTCCTCGGCACGCCCGCGCTGGTAGACGTTGGCACAGTCGAAGAAGTTGATGCCGACCTCACGGCAGCGGTTGAACATCGCCGCGGACGTGGCCTCGTCGGCGGGATTGCCAAAGGACATCGTGCCGAAGCACAGTTCGGACACTTTCACACCGGTGCTTCCTAAAAGTTTGTATTTCATCGGAACCTCCCTAAAAGAATCATGAAACATGAATCATGAATTGTCCAGTGTTGTTATGGCTTCAAGTATATAGGACAATCGTGCATACGACAAACGAGCATCCTGCATCACCAGACAATCGGCTCATAGCCGTGAGCGACGAGGTAAGCGTT
>JBJYXQ010000281.1:2407-4000 GCA_046260035.1 Anaerolineae bacterium | reverse complement strand
GCTTCCACGGTGAGGGAAGCGTTCAGTAGCAGCACGCCCTGCTTTGCCCAGCGCGTCAAATCAGTGCCAAAGGACTTCTCTTGTCCATCGTAGACGTCGCGCTGCACTTCCTTGAAGATGTTGCGCAACGACGGCGGCGCTTTGACGCCTTCCGGCACGGAGAACGCCATTCCATCCGCCTGACCGGGGCCGTGGTAGGGATCTTGCCCAACGATGACCACGCGCACCGCGTCGAACGGTGTCATCTTCAACGCGTAGAAGACCCGTTCTGGCGGAGGGTAAACCGTCGTCGTCTGCCGCAGTTCATCGACTTTCTCGTCGAGGTCGCGGTGATAGCCCGCCGCCATCAACGGCACGCGCGCTTCCCATGTCTCAAGAGACAAGACGTTCTGTCGCCCGATGTCTGTCACTGTTCATAAACCTCTTTTTGGCTAAGATTATGGTATCATAGCATACGAATTACGAATCACGAATTATGATCCACAACTCGTAATTCAAAATTCGCAATTCGATAAGGAGTAGTATGATTCCACTATCCGATCGAACCAGGCTGATTACCCCTTCGATGACGTTCGCTATCGACGCCAAAGCCAAAGCGTTAGCAGCGCAGGGCGTTGACGTATGCAATTTTGGCGTGGGCGAACCGGATTTCATCACCCCCCCCAATATCCGCGAGGCGGCGAAGGCCGCGCTGGATGCAGGGAAGACGAAATACAGTCAAACAAGCGGCCTGCCCCGGCTGCGTGCGCTGGTCGCAGAGAAGCTCACTCGCGAGAACAATCTGCCCTACACCGCGGAGCAGGTGATGATCAGCACCGGCGGCAAGCAGGCATTGTACAATGTGATGATGGCGATCCTCGGTCCCGGCGACGAGATGCTGATCCCCGTTCCCTACTGGGTCAGCTATTCAGAGATCGTGAAGCTGGCGGGCGCGACACCGGTCTTTTTACCGACGTCGGAAGTCACCGAGTTCAAGATCACGCCGCAACAATTGCAGGATGCCATCACCCCACAGGCGCGCGCACTGCTCCTTAATTCGCCGTCGAACCCGACCGGCGCGGTCTACACACCGGAGGAGATTGCAGCGCTGGCGGAGGTCATCGTCGCCCACGGCATCGCCGTCGTCGCCGACGAGATCTACGAGAAGTTGATCTACGATGGACTGCGTCACCTGAGTATCGGCAGCCTGAACGAGGATATTTTCGACCTGACGTTAACGTGCAACGGGTTCAGCAAGGCCTATGCGGCCACGGGATGGCGTCTGGGCTACGCCGCCGGTCCCAAGCACGTGATCCGGGCAGCGATCAACATCCAATCGCACACGACCTCCGGGCCAAACACGTTCGCGCAATACGGCATGATCGCCGCGCTGGAAGAATCACAGGAGAGCATCGAAATGATGCGGGCTACCTTCGAACAGCGCCGCGACCTGATGTACGCGGGTGTCAGCGCGATTCCGGGTCTGGTGTGTCCCAAACCGCACGGCGCGTTCTACCTTTTCCCCAACATCAGCGCCGCTGGTCTGGATTCGATCACTTTCTGTGAGCGGCTGTTGGAGCAGGAACACCTGGCACTCGTGCCTGGCATCGCCTT
>JBJYXQ010000281.1:0-2307 GCA_046260035.1 Anaerolineae bacterium | reverse complement strand
TGTCCCTTGATCTCGACCGGGCGGAGTTTTTTGGCTTTCACCTGGTCGCGCACCATCGCATACGTATGCTCGCAAATCAAGATGGTATTTGGCGGGGCGATTTCTTGCAGCAGGTGTCCTTTGTTGACCGTGTGCCCGATGACGGTGAAATTGACGACGTTTTGCGTACCCAGATTGCCGACAATGGCCTCACCGGTGGCGATGCCGATGCCAAAAGCAATGTGGTGGGCTTCAGGCAGGGAACGATACATTTCGTGCGTGGCCTCCAGGATATGCCACGCGGTGCGCACAGCCCGTAGGGCGTGATCGGGCTGCGGCAACGGCGCGTTGAAGAACGCCATCGCCTCATCGCCCATAAATTTGTCCAGCGTACCTTCCTCACTGAGGATAGCGTCGGCGGCGACGGACAGGTAACGGTTGACTACCTTCATCAAGAGTTCCGGTTGCGCTTGCGCGGTGAACGTCTTGAAACCGCGCAGATCGGCAAAGAGCACGGTGATAATCTGTCGCTGTCCGCCGGGACGGATGCTCTGCGGCTGCTGGACAATGCGCTCGACCACGGATGGGGCAACGTAATGCTCGAAGAGGTTGCGCAACTCGCGTTTCTCGCGGTCGCGCCGTGCTTCGATCTCCGCAACCATGCGGAAGTTCTCGATAGCGATGGCGGCGTAGTCCCCCAACATCCGCAACAACTGCTGATCGTGCCGGCTCAACGGAGCGCGGTTGAGCTTATTGCTTACCACCAATGACCCGATCCGTTTATCCCCCACCATCAACGCCGTCGTCGCCATCAACCCATCGGTGAAGGTGTACATCGTCTGATCTTCATCCGGAGCTTGATACGCGGACCCGGCCCGCTGACGGCGCACCTGGAGGTTGGGTTTACCCGTCCGTGGATCAAACAGGATCAAATGCCCATCCTGCGCGCCGGTCAGATACAGTGCCGCTTCGACAATGCGCTCCATCAATTGGTCGCGCTCTTGCAGCGTCGTCACCGCTTTGCTGACGTGATAGAGGATATCCAGTTCACGCAAGCGCCGCGCCAGTTCCTCATTCGTCTGTCGCAATTGGACAAATAAAATGTCGCGTTCACGCTCCGCACGGATCAGATGCAACACCCGAGAGATCGCTGTTCGAAGTTGTTCCACATCGAAAGGTTTCACAACATAATCGCGCACGCCGAGGCGGAAGACTTCCACCGCAACAGATTCCGAACCATGGGAGGTCACGATAATTACAGGAACCGTAACCTCGTGTTCCTTCAACGCTCGCAATACCTCGATGCCGTTCATCTTGGGCATCTCGTAGTCCAAGAGAATCAGGTCCGGCTGTAGCTCCAGCGCCATATTCAACCCCTGGAAGCCATCCACAGCCAGCGACACCTCGTAGCCCTTCGGCTCCAGAACGACGTTGCGGACGAAATCCCGAACTTCCGCGCTATCATCAATGACGAGTATGTGATCGTGTAATGACATCATGATTCGGCAAAAATATCCACTTTACAGTCTGAAAGCGCCGCTCCGATATTCATTGCGTGGTCTTCAGAGCCTCGAGCAGTTTGGCAATCTGATATCCTGACTCCGCCTCAGCTTTTAGCCATTGTCGAACCAGCGCATAACGGGCTACGAAAACTCGTGCGAAGTCGTCACCTGCATCTGTGGCAAGGTCCACCGTCGAGAACAGCATGATCCACCGCGCCCATTGTTCGAAAGATTCCTGGTTGAACCAGAGCACATCCTGGTGACGGTTGACACCGAGATAAGCCTGTACTTCACGCTCGCGCAGCATCGCGTATAGGACACGGTAAGCCACATTGCCAGCAACGTCGTTATCCGCCACGCCGTTGTCTGCATCTTCAAACCAACGTTGATAGCCAATCAGCAATTTGATCAACGCCACCGCCCAACGCGCCGCACCCACTTCCAGCCCCCACTCTTCCAGCGCGGCCGCAATCAGCTTACCGAGCAACCATTCATCGATCCAACTGCGGCTAATCTCGTCTGGTGTTCCAACAGGGCCCATCGTTCCGATGGGTTCCGCCGCTCCAGAAGACGCCGTATCGGCATCGACGACTTTGCCCAGCGCGTGAGTAAAGAGCCAACCGAAGAGCACACCCCATGTAAGCGGTGCAGCAGCCTTCCAATCCTTGAGCACATAATCCATCGCCGCCCGGTAAGCGGTAACCGCTTTGGTACCGCCTTCGGCCGTTGGAACCAGTTTTTTGAGGATGACCGGCAGCGACAGCATGGTCTCCAGTTTCGCGCATACCTCCTTGGCCACCGGAACTTCGTCGCCCGTAGCCTGCGC
>JBJYXQ010000280.1:0-2832 GCA_046260035.1 Anaerolineae bacterium | reverse complement strand
CGATATAATGGTGTTGGTGAACCCAACGCTGATGAGCGAAAGCCCTTCAGTCACATAGATCCCACTGCCATCGCCTCCGGTGTTGTTGGCAACAGTCGTGTGCCGGAGTTGAGAAGGCGCGTCTATGTACAACCCGCTGCCTGAGCCGGCGGCATAGTTGTTGACCGAAACGTTGTTGGTCAATTTGTTCTCACCCGTTGACCCCAACCATATCCCGCCGCCATTTCCTTCGGATGTGTTGCCTATAACGATATTGCCGGTGACGTTATCGCCGCCCCATAGACACATGCCGCCACCACCTAAACTAACTGTATTCGACATCACCGTGTTGCCGCTCAGCGTGCCCGAAGTCGCATATGCTTGGATCCCGCCACCAAAGCTGGCGCTGTTGCTTGAGATCTTGTTCTTGGTAACCGTGGCGTTGCTGCTCTCTAGGTGCACGCCGCCGCCTACGGACATCGTCACACCGGCGGTGTTGCCGAATATCCAGTTGTCTCTGATCGTGGCCGTGGCGGTTATGACGTACAATCCGCCGCCAGCATCCCATTCCCCATCCAATCCATTCAATCCTCCGTCCAGCCCAGTGGCATCGCCGCCGGTGATGTGCAATCCCTTGATTGTGGGGTTGATGCCGCCGGTGATGTAGAACACACGTCCTTGCCCTAATGCATCCAGTGTGGTGGAATTGGCGAGCGGGCTGGGAGTCAGCCAGTTCGTTGTGGTGTAACCACCTTGTAGTGTGATAGACTTGTCGATGTAGGCCACCTGCGTCACCACGCCGGTTGTTGTCAAATCACGGCGCGGGCAGCTGTGGACGGTGGTACAAGTCCCCGCCACCTTGAGCGTATCGCCCGGCTGCGCTGCGTCCACGGCGGTCTGGAGATCGTGGTAAGTGACGCCCGGCAGGCTAGAAACGCGGACGTAGCACGGTTCGACATCTGTAAACGTATGGATGGTAAAACTGGGCACAGCAACCTGTTTGGAGGCAACGACAATCTCTAGATTGTTTGTGCCTGAGGACAGTTGGCCCGTCATATCTGCATCCAGGATCACACGCCATAGTCCATTTGTCGTGTCCACCGGCATCGCGTCACCATTGAACCGCAGTTGGTTTTGGCTGTCCACCACCATATAATAAACGCCCTCGATGTCAGCGTTCGGATAAGGCTGTCCATTGAAGGTGATCCCTATGTTGAAGGCTGCCTCATCGCCCAGAACGACGCCATCTGGGCCAGTTACGGACACTTCAGGGATTGCCGGTTCGGCAAAGTCTGCCCACCTATCCGGTGCATCGGGATAAGCGGGGTAGTACTTCAGAGAAAGCTCGCCGAAAATCGGGTGGACTTGCTCTAGATACAATGGACCAGTGCCGATCCAGAAATGGCCGTGGGCAGCGTGCCAGTTTGCTAAGTTGTTCCAACGGGCCGTCGCTGCCGCGGGCGTGATGTATCGCCCCAGCGTCGGTGCGTAGGGGATGACATTGCCGGCCTGTGCTGCCGCTAATTGTTCTTCCAGCGGCGCGATACCCGGCCAGGCGACGTAATCCAGTTGTGGCACGCCGCTGTCATTGGCCTTGCCCAGACTGAATGCGCCTGTGCCGGCTTCCTCGGCCAGCAACCCTAACGCCAGGTTATGCCAGGCGCCCGGCCCCTTCACGTAGAACGGCCACCAGGTGGTGATGCCTTTCTCGGCATCCAGTTGGTAGTCGTCGCTGTAGGTTTCGATAATCAACGGGTTCTCGGAGACGATGCGCACACCCTTGAAGGTTGCCATGAAGTTATCGTAGCGCTCCATCTCGGTGGGATCATAAACGGGACTGGCTTCCTTGTAGCGGTCAAAGGTCAGAATCATGTTCATCACCACGTCGGCGATGGAGAAGTGACTGCCATCGTGCCAGGTGACCGTGCTGTAGAGATCGATGGGATAGTAGACGACGCTCTTGCGCAACGCGGTTTGCGTCTCGGTGTAGACTTCGGCGGCGGTGAGGAAGCGCTGCGTTGTCGCATCCCAATCCACCCAGGCATCGTCTGGTACCTCAATGCTCGGTGCGAACTGCAGATTGACCCAATCGAGCGTTTTGAAAACGGGTAGACCTTCCTGCACCACGACCTCGGCCTCCTCGATGCGCTGCGGCCAGGTCAAACCGGTGTAGGGGTCAGGGATCAGGCCATTGTCGCTGGTAGCGCGGATCAACATCATATCGTAGACCCAGGTGTTGCTGTTGAGCGGGTTCCACGGTTGGAGAAGGATGCTGGGGCTGCCGATGGATAGCGGTGTGGTGAAGCTGCCCGTGCGCTCCAACGTGTGCGGCCAAAGCCAGGAACCGACTATCCCACCGTATAGGTCCGAAGTATAGCTGACCTCGGATCGGCGTGGGGTGACACTCTCATTGTCTTGCAGCCAGACGCGGGCTGAGTCCTCAAGCGCCCACTCGAGGGCCTGTGACATCATCGCGTGCCGTTCTTGAAGACTGGCAAAGTCGTGGGCGCGCAGGCGCGAGGCCAAATCGTAGAATTCGGGGGTATTCATGTAGGCCTGCCACAGAGGATAGCCCATGCCCATGTTAGTGTAGAAGAAGGCAAAGTTGTCGGAGAGATCGCGCGCCACCTCGCTGGAGTTCCACCCACCCGTATAGATGTGGAACAGGCCGTCGGCAGGATCGCTCTGTAGCCAGATAGGCGATGCCTCGCCGGACGTTTTGTAATCGCGAACCACGGTGAATCCCAGATCCTCCAACTGATCGCCAACATAATCGCCAATCTGCCGGCGATAGTCTTCGACGCGGATGAGAAGGATGATCTCGACCGGTTCACCTCCGTAATACCAGATGTC
>JBJYXQ010000279.1:0-5238 GCA_046260035.1 Anaerolineae bacterium | reverse complement strand
TGATCCACGCCGGACTCTATCACGGGTACGCCGTCGAGATTGACTGGATCCACAGCGAGACATTGGAGCACGGCGAAAACATCGACCGGCTTTTGCAAGCCGACGGAATCGTCGTACCTGGTGGCTTTGGATCCCGGGGCATCGAGGGTAAGATCCTGGCAGCGAAGGTTGCTCGGGAGCATAAGATTCCGTATCTGGGACTGTGCCTGGGAATGCAGGTAATGTGCATCGAGTTCGCCCGCTACGTCCTTGAGACTGACGACGCGAACAGCACAGAATTCAAACACAAAACGCAGCATCCGGTCATTGCCCTAATGCCTGACCAAGAAGACCTGCTTGATATGGGCGGCACGATGCGGTTAGGACGGTATCCGTGCGAGTTACAGCCGGGGTCGAAAGCGTATGCCGCATATGGCGTCGACGAGGTGTACGAACGACACCGGCATCGCTTCGAGTTCAACAACGCCTATCGTGAGGTTTTAGGCGATGCGGGGATGGTGTTCAGCGGTTTGTCGCCAGACAATCGGCTGGTCGAAATCGCTGAATTGCGCGAGCATCCATGGATGCTCGGTAGCCAATTCCATCCGGAGTTCAAATCGCGCCTGCAACGCCCCCACCCGCTCTTCCGGGGATTTGTAGGGGCAGCAATAAACCGAATCAGCGAATAAAAGAAACAGCGAATGGGCGATATGTCCCATTCGCTGATTTTTACCGTAACGTACTACACAGGCCACGCAGCAGGCCGGAAAGGGCAGCGCGTTTCTCGGTGGATAGTTTTCGGGAAAGCGAGCGCAGTCGCTCGGTCTCCTGATCCAGCTTCGCGATGAACCAAACGAAGACTTCCGGCTCTTCTAGCATCAGATCGCCCGGGCCTACCCACACCAGACGTGGCTCGACCCAAATATCTTCGTTCAGTGTGTCAGTGATGTACTTATGCAACAGACCAGCAACCGCACGCGCCTGTTTGCCGGGATTGTGCTGCATCCGGCGCCAGGTCATCGCACGCCGATAAAAGCGCTGCTTGGCGTACCGGTAATTGCCCGTGTAAGCCTTCACCTCCAGCGCGAACACGCCTGGAGGGCCCAACAGCACCATATCGATATCGACGTTAGTGCCCGGCAATTTCACATTGCGGAACATCGTCCAATCGCCGCCGAGTCCCAGACGCAACAGCCGCGCCACCTCGCTTTCCCCAAGCTGTCCACGACGGAAGTTCTGTTCTTCTTGCCATAGTTCAACGAAACGATCGCTTAGCGCAAAAAGCGGCAGGAGCAACACCGCCACAAGTGGCCAAAGCCACGGTGCCGGTGTCTTATGGCTGATTATGGCCATCCCGATAAGCGCCAACACGAGCAATAGCCCGGCCAGCACAAGCAGGAGCATAACAGCAGCGATGAAAAGATTCCTGCGATACCGGCGCCGCACCTCATTGGCAAGATAGTCTGAGCCCTGGATCACTGGCATCGGGCGCACCATGGCGTCATCTGGTACCGTTCCGGTGCGCTCGGTTCTGCCGGGAGCGCTTGTCTGCGCCTCGGACGTGCGCGCCTTATTGGATTCGCGCTCCGGCGACGACTGTGATGCGGCCCGTTGGACTGCAGCCCGCTGAACTGCGGCCTCATCCTGCTTTTGTTTCTGCGCAGCCCGCTTGCGATTTTCTGCCTCGCGTCGCTTCAACGCGACGGGCAACATCACACGTGCGGCCTCGCGCAACCGCGCGTCTTTCGCATACCAGGCTGCGCGGCGCAAGTCCTTCACCCTCACCGTGCCCGTATCCACCAGCTTGCCCAGCGGACGGTTCAGGCGGCGGAAAGGCCAAGCCATCAACCGCGCGTCCTCCGGACTCATCGTCACGTCAGTCAGCCGGTGCGTAGTCTCCAAAATGACCTGGGATGCTTTACGAACATCTTCATTGCGCGCTTCTTGTGCAGCCCACTGTAAATCCTGACGCGTGAGCCGATTCTCATCCAAAAGCGCACCTAACGACCGTTTTTTCTGCCGACGCGCAGCAAATGGCCATACGACTGCGCGCGCATCCCGCAATGCCTGGAACTCCGTATCCTGGGCGGACCCGCTTTCGGCGGGATCTTCCATACTCCCAGCCTCGGGTGCCCCTTCACCTAGCGGTTGCGGGATAACATCAACCTCGGTATGCTTTTCGATTTCGGACGCTTCCGAGACCTCGATAACAACTTCCGGTTCGGTCTCAAGTACAGGAGCATCGGGGTCAACCGAATTAGCAGGTAACGCCGAGGGCGCTTCCTCAACAGTGGCGGATCTCGGTGGCGCCGGTGCAGCAGGTGATGTGTCGCCCTGCGCTTCCAGTGCCGCCAAAGCATCACGTGCCGTCTCGTTTGCCGGCGCCAACTGCACCGCGCGCCGCAATGCCGAAAGCGCGATTTTGCGATCCGGCGCTAACCTGCCCAGGACTAACCAGGCATCCGTGTCCTTAGGTTGCGCCTGCAAATACGACCGCAGGCGCAACAAGGCGGTCTCCCGTTGCCCCTCACGGGCCAGTTGTGAAATTTCCAGCAAGCGCGCGTCCACGTTCCTAATTACGTATCCAGCGTCGTAACGACTAGGGTCGTTTCGAAAGAGGCGGACAACTGAAGTCGCTACTACACAAGACGTACACTGAATTTCTCCACGAGATGATCCGGGTAGTAGGATTCTTTCGCCTGCCGCAGGCCCGGGTCGCCCAGATCTTGCTCACGGTTGATGTATTCGACTTTCCCCTGCCAGCGCTGCTCCGAGAATTGCTGCGTAATCATCGGATAGATGCCCTTGAACTCCGGATTTGCCTTTTCGATATGGACAACTGCCGTCGTTTCGTTCAGTGTTTCGCCCAGGGAAAACGCCTGCACCTTCCCATCGACAAGAATGGCTCCGCCCTCAAGTTCCAAAGCGGCGAAATTGTCCAACGCATCGCGAATCCCACGAAATTCGTGGAGCAGGCTGATGTCATCTTCGCACAATCGCTGCTCACACCACACTTCTGCCAGTGCCAGGCAATCGTCGGTGAGAGACTGCGTTATGGGCACGTAAGTATACGCGTACGATCGCAAGAACTGATTGATGTGATTGCGCTTTTTGCTGTACTTGCGCCCCGCCAGCGAGCCAAGATCCTCACTGCGATACACATAGTCGAAGTGCGCGCGCACTGGTTCGATCACAAATTCGTTACAGCCCTGCAACTCATCTGCCAAACGCTGATCAACGCGACGGATTGACGGCGCAGCCACACCCCGCGTATCACGCAACCAGTACAACAGGTCACGCGCTGCTGCATCGCGCGAAACGGGCCCGATCGGCTGAAGCGCGAACGGCTCCTCCGCACGGTTAGCGATGATCAACAAAGAATCTCCAGCAATAGACCATTGGAAATCGTAATATTCGCGCCATATATACAAATTGATAAACGTTAATTCTGAAGTGTCCGGTTGATACTGCCACAACCGTTGATGCAATTCATCACGGTCCTCAAGAGTGAGTGGCTTGAAATCCGGAAAAGTTGGATACGTCGTCATAAAGTGATTTTGCCTCCTAAAAGTAGTCTGGTCGTCGCCAGTCTGATAGTCATCAGCCTATTATACAGGAAAAGAGCACAAGCAGGATTATGCAGCACCGGGTTCGGCATTTTCAGCCTGCAACCAGCGATATAGAGCCATATAATCCGTAATGACCAAATCTGGCCGCGTATCATGCACCTCGTCACCAAAGAAACACGTGCGGATACTGGCGCGATGGCCAGCCACGATATCCAGATCGCGATCCCCGATGAGAAGACACTGGCTTCGATCGAGCGCATAGCGTGCAATCAGAGCATCCAGGGCTGCAGGATCGGGTTTGCGCGGATACGGGTCTTCCTTGGCGATGGAAGCGGTGAAATAGCGCGCCATTCCATGAACTTTCAATAGCGCCTCAAGCGAAGCCCGAGAACGATGCGTCACGATGAAATTCTGCCCGCCGATCCCACAGATGTAACGGCACACTTCTTCCACACCAGGGAACGGCGGCTGGTACTGTTCGCCAATATCCTCATACGACTGCCGGAAGTGCTCCTGAAAGGTCTCTTCATCCAGGGAAAACGCATCTGCCAGTGTATGGATGCCGTAAGACGTCGTTCGTTTGCATAGTGCCAAAACCCACTCCGACGGCGCGTCCTTGCCAAAGCCATTCAAGGCGACGCGGCACGCTTCCACGACCGCCGGGTACGTGTCAAACAACGTCCCACCTGCATCCCAGAACAGATATTTGATCAAACCAGCCCCTCCAAAAACGGGCGATTACAGCGTCACCAGCAGCAGATCATCCTGCCCCAATGGCTGCTGTGCGAGAACCTCGCCCGCACCGGATATGACCCATGCACCGCCAAACGTTCCGTCATCCTGCAGATCGTCGCCGCAAAGAGAATTTACCAGCAACGTCGTCACGCCCGCCATGCGGACGCGCTCAGCGTACTCGCCTAGTTCTTGACGATCCCAGCGTGCCTGGTCGCAGGCTCCATCTGCAAAACTACGCGCGAAGGGGAAGAGCAACCAGTCCAGTTCCAGCGTTCGCACCCGCTGCACAAGATCGTCGTCGAAGAGGTCGCCACAGAGTAGGAACGCCACCCTTGCCCATGGCGTTGACACTGCCGGGATGCCAGTCCCATGCGCGTACACCGCCAAGTCGACGTGCCGTCCGTGCCAGCCATGGCTAATACGGCGATATTTGAGCACGATCTCGCCAGTGGGAGACAACAACACCGCCGTATCATACAACTGTGCACCATCGCGCAATGACGTGCCATCCCGCTCCAATAACCCCACGCCAAGCCACAGATTGCGCGCCCTGGCTACAGCAGCCAACACCTCCGTCACTGGGCCTGGAATTGGCTGACCAAGCGAAATATCGTGCGCGGGGTCATCGTTGTTGATCAATCCGGTCAGCGCTGCTTCAGGGAAGAGCACCACGTTCGCCCCTGCATCCGCAGCTTCGTGTGCCATCCTTACAATTGTTTCCAGATTCGCTGCCGCATCTGCCGAGACTTGACTCACCGCCAACGCGAACGTAACCACACATCCTCCTGCAATGCAACATCCGCCCATTATAGCAGAAGCCAAAGGATGTGCGAACTGCAGCAACTTGATAGGGTCTTATCTTTATCCTAGTGCAATGCGCCTCTGGTCACTATCTTTGCACTTTACATAATGAGAACCATATCTAGTGGTTCACTAAACCCCCATCACTAAATAC
>JBJYXQ010000278.1:1714-3262 GCA_046260035.1 Anaerolineae bacterium | reverse complement strand
TTGGTACACTGGCTTCGAACAGTGTTTTGCCGCGTGAACAAGGCATTCTTATGGGAGTGACGACGGCTATCGGGAGCTTGATGGGCGTACTTGGGCCGTTATGTGCTGGCTTCATTTATGATCGTGTGATGCGCGGTACGCCTTATTGGATGGGGGCCGTTGTCTTTGCACTGGCCGCATTTGTCCTCTACCGGCGGCAGCATTACGATATTCTGGCGACAAGTTCTGAAGGTCCGATGCTGGAATGAAAATCCCGTCGCTCGCGCTAATTCCCCAACCCGTGCTGGATAGCGATCACCGCCGCCTGCGTTCGATCTGAAACGCCGAGTTTGGCGAGGATAGCACTGATGTGGTTCCGCACAGTGCCTTCCGACAGATACAACCGTGCGGCGATGTCGGCGTTGGTCAGTCCCTTTGCCAGCAAGCGCAAGACATCCTCCTCACGCTCGGTGAGTTTGTCGGTGATGTGGGTCGCCGGGTGTTCCTGTTGGCTGGCGACCTGCTGGAGTAATTTCCCCGTCACCTGTGGATCGACGAACGACTGTCCTGCGACGGTGCCTCTGACAGCCTTGATGACCTCGGCGCGCGGTGTGTCCTTGAGCAGGTACCCTGCTGCGCCTGCCCGGATGGCATCGAAGACCCACTCATCGTCGTCGTAGGTGGTGAGCACCAGCACCTTGACCTCCGGGTAGTGCGTGCGAATTTGCCGCGTCGCTTCGATACCGTTCATCCCCGGCATCTTCAAATCCATCAGGATCAGGTCGGGCTGGTGCTGCGCGACCAGTTCTACCGCTTCCGCGCCATCCTGCGCCAGCCCCACCACCTCGATGTCGCGTTCCAGGTTGAGCAGCAGTTCCAGGCCATCGCGGACGATAGCCTGATCGTCACAAATGATTACTCTCATCCTCAATCCACTCCTGTGATGCGCACCTGCACCTTTGTCCCCTCGCCCTGCCGGCTCTCGATAACCAGATCACCGCCGACCAGCGCCGCCCGTTCCCGCATCCCGGTCAGCCCAAAATGACCGGCTTGATCCACATCATGCAGATCAAATCCTAAGCCATCGTCCTGCACCGTGAGCACGCAGTCTGCGTTGTTGTAGGTCAGGTGCACCGTCAGTGTCTTCGCGTTGGCGTGATGGACCACGTTGGCGATAGCCTCTTGTGCCACGCGATAGAGGCACTGTTCGACCGCCTCAGGCAGCGCCGGTAGCGTAGCGGGCAACGTGAGGTCTAGCTGTAGGTTGGCGCGCTCGGCAGCGGATTCAGCCAGTTGGCGCACGGCCAGCAGCAGTCCCAGGTCATCCAGGGAACTTGCGCGCAGGGATTTGAGAGCGCGGCGCGTTTCCTGTAAACCATCCCGGGTCGCGGTCAACGATTTGTCTAACAGACGCTGCGCTGTTGTGGGGTCAACATCCCAATAGGCTTTGGCCGTCTCCAACTGCACGCTCAACCCGCTAAGGGTGTGCGCCAGCGTGTCATGCAATTCCCGCGCCATTCGGTTGCGCTCGCGGCTGATGGTGAGGTGCTCCAACGTGCTGGCATAGTG
>JBJYXQ010000278.1:0-1614 GCA_046260035.1 Anaerolineae bacterium | reverse complement strand
AGCTGCGCGTTCGCTTGCGCCAGTGACGCCTGCTGTTGCTTTAACCGGCTCATCAGTGTGTTGATGAAATATCCCACGACTAAAAAGCTGACGGTCTGGATGATTAACACCGTAATCGGTGGTAACAGCGGCGTGCTATAGGGATGGTAAAAGAGCAGTTGCAAGCCCAGACTCAAAGCCGCCATGCTCAAACTAAACACAACGACGTAGCGCCAGCGGTACTGCCAGGCCGTGAGGACGAGTGCCATCAACAACAGCGGCATCAGGCGCAGCAACGTCGCCTCTGGGCCATTCGCCGTGTTTCTGGGAAGTGGAAGCAGCACCAGATGTCCCGTCACCACCGGGATCACGGACATCATCCCGATCACCCAGGGGAGAATGGCGTGCTCCAACGCGGGACGTTTCCGAGACCATACCGCCAATGCAAGCACGGCGAGGATGTCAAACCCGTTGACCCAATAATACATAGGCGGAAATATGGGCCGGGGATAGAAAACGAGATCAATAAGCAACAGCGCGCCCAGATACCCTAACCACAGCATCACCGCCAGATATAGCAGGTGCGCAACCCTGAGTTCAATTCCTTTCTCTTTCATAGCTACATTATAGTATAGAATCCACCGCGCTCTCTGTGCATCCTGTCACGCTTCACTCTCAACAGCTATGACGTCTGTCATGGCAAGTGGCGCAACTTTCACGGCCTAGGCCCACAGACCATGATTGGCTGCACTATAGTCCGGAACGCTTATGGGGTAGAGTTAGGATAAAGCACGACAACGAAAACTCGAATTGAATGGAGGTTGATGATGAAATCGAGAACGCTTTATCTCACATTGGCAGGTTTACTTTGCATCTTTGTTTGGTTGACTGTGACCTGCGTGGTCGCCAAGCCTGACGCGACCGGCCTCGCGGCTACGCCACAAACGGCTACACTGACCTATCCTGTGGTCGACACGGGGCAGGACAAATGCTATAACGCGCTAACTGAGACTGCTTGCCCTGACGAGGGCACGGCCTTCTACGGGCAGGATGCACAGTCCGACGGCAACCAACCGAGCTACACCGACAACGGCGACGGTACCGTCACGGACAACGTCACCGGGATGCTATGGCAGCAAAGCCCGGACACCGACAGCGACGGCGACATCGACGCTGCCGACAAGTTCACCTACAGCGAGGCAGTCGCCTACTGCGAGGACCTCGCGCTGGCCGGTCACGACGACTGGCAATTGCCAAGCATCAAGCAGCTCTACTCGCTGATGGATTTCCGAGGCACCGATCCACCACCGGAGGGCGGCAACACAGCGGGGCTGGTGCCGTTCATTGATACGGATTACTTCGCCTTTGCCTATGGAGACACGACCGCCGGCGAGCGCATCATTGACGCGCAGTTCGCCTCCAGCACGCTCTACGTCGGCACGGTGATGAACGGCGCCCAGGCGATGTTTGGCCTGAATCTGGCCGATGGCCGCATCAAGGGCTACCCCACCAGCAAGACCTTCTACGTCTATTGTGTGCGGAATACCGGAAGCTACGGCGTGAACGACTTCCACGACAACGGCGATGGCACGATCACCGATAATGCTACCGGCCTGACCTGGGCGCAAGATGACA
>JBJYXQ010000277.1:0-2909 GCA_046260035.1 Anaerolineae bacterium | reverse complement strand
CCCTTTGAGCGAGCGTGTGGATTGCTAGGATAGGCTAGAGCGTACTCGGTGTCCACAGGTGGACGAGCTTGCCGGGGGTGTCCTCTTCCAGTTCTTTCCAGGCGTCGATGGGGAGCGCGACCTGCGCGAGTGCGGCGGTGGGGAGGCTCTCCATCGCACCGGTCAGGCTCTCCAGCAGTACTTCGAGATCGGGATTGTGCCCCACGATCATCACGCGCTCGTCGGCGTTGTCCAGCGTGCGTAGCACTTCCACGAAATCCTCTGGTTCAGCCTGGTAGAAAGCGCGTGTGGCGATGATGTGATCCTCGTAATGGCAGGCTTCGGCGACCAATTCTGCTGTGTTCAGCGCGCGTCTGGCCGTTGAGGAGATGATGCGCTGTGGCGTCAAATCGTGCTTACGGATGAGTCCCCCCATCAAAGCGGCGGCTTGCTCCCCACGCTTTTTGAGCGGCCGGTCGTGGTCGGCCAAATCGTCGTATTTCCAGCTCGACTTAGCGTGCCGCAAAATCAATAAGGTCCTCATCGTTCTCTCCTTGAGACTACAAAGGCTTCGATGTATGGCGTGTTTGAATTTTGTAGCTTTTTATCTTGTAAATTTCGCCGAATATGTTATAATTCATTATACTATATTACTGACATCCCAATAGAGGGAAAAAGTGTGGGGGCGGGTGACACTCACGCCAAAATCCCACTTCACAATTGAATCAGGAGGTTTTGATATGGAATACACGAGTTTAGGACGTACAGGGCTGCAGGTCAGCCGTCTGTGCTTGGGCACGATGAACTTCGGCCCACAGACGACCGAGGAAGACAGCTACGCACTCATGGATCGCGCACTGGAACTTGGTATTAATTTCTTCGACACGGCTAACGTCTACGGATGGAAGTTTGGCGAGGGGTTGACCGAGCAAATCATCGGTCGCTGGTTGGCGCAGGGTGGCGGACGCCGTGAGAAAATCGTGCTGGCGACCAAAGTCTACAACAAGATGGGCGAGGGGCCCAATGAGCGCGGTCTTTCGGCATATCACATCCGCAAGGCGGTTGAAGACAGCCTACGTCGCCTGCAAACCGATCACATCGATCTTTACCAGATGCACCATGTCGAGCGCAGCACGCCGTGGGAGGAAATCTGGCAGGCGATGGAGCAGCTTGTCCGCGAAGGGAAGATACTCTACGTGGGTAGCAGCAACTTCGCCGGTTGGCACATCGCCAAGGCCCAGGCCAAGGCTGAGAAGCGCAACTTCATGGGCCTGGTTTCCGAGCAGAGCCTCTACAACCTCAACGCGCGGATGGTCGAGCTTGAGGTAATCCCGACGTGCGAGGATTACGGTCTGGGGGTGATTCCCTGGAGTCCGCTGGGCGGCGGCCTGTTGGGTGGTGTGCTGAAGAAGATTTCCGAAGGCCGGCGCGCTTCGGAGCGGATGCAGGAAAACATCGAGAAGCACCGCCCGCAGATTGAGGCTTACGAGAACCTGTGCCAGGATATGGGCGAGAACCCGGCAGACGTAGCGCTAGCTTGGCTGTTGCACAATCCGGTCGTCACTGCGCCGATTATTGGCCCACGCACGATGGAGCAACTCAACGGCAGCACGCGCGCTTTGGAGATCAAGCTCTCTGACGATGTGTTGACGAAGCTCGACGAAATTTGGCCTGGGCCCGGCGGCCCAGCGCCCGAAGCCTACGCCTGGTAGTCTTTGTAAGTTTTGCATCGTCATTCGAGAGAGTGTTGCGGATATGTCCGCAACACTCTTTTTATTCGTCGTGCTCTGTGCTATACTAAAGCGAGATTCGTCAATAAACAGCATCGACATCAACAACACCGGAGGTGGCGCTTCAATGGTCAAGAAGGTCTTCGTCAGCGGTTGCTTTGACTTGTTACACAGTGGGCACGTCGAGTTCTTCAAGGAGGCCGCGAGTTATGGCGATTTGTACGTAGCACTCGGCTCTGACCGGACAGTCAACGATCTCAAGGGGCGTCCACCCATTAACACGGAGTCTGAGCGGCTCTTCATGGTGCAGTCCGTTTCCTGGGTCAAAGAGGCGTTTATCTCGCAGGGATCGGGGATATTGGATTTTGTAGAAGAGCTGAAGGCCATCCAGCCCGACATCTTTGTCGTTAACGAAGAAGGCAACACCCCGGATAAGCGCGATTTGGTCGAATCCCTCGGCATCGAGTACCACGTTCTGCGGCGCGAACCGCACCCCGGCCTTGCGCCACGCTCCACCACGGCCTTGCGCAACGTTTGCCGCATTCCGTACCGCATTGATGTAGCAGGAGGCTGGCTTGATCAGCCGTTCGTCTCCAAGCTCTATCCTGGCGCAGTGATCACGATTTCGCTGGAACCCACGGTCGAGTTCAACGAGCGCAGTGGTATGGCGAGCAGCACTCGCCGGGCCGCCATCGAGTTGTGGGGCCCGCGCCTGCCCATCGACAACTATGAGAAACTGGCGAAAATCCTCTTTTGCTACGATAATCCACCCGGCACGACAGAGATCTCCGGGGCGCAGGACACTATTGGCATTGTTTTCCCCGGACTCGCCAAATCGTACTACGAAGGTGAATACTGGCCCACACGGATCGACAGCGTGCAGGACGAGGCGACGTTGCGCTTTATCGAAAATGCACTGTATCTCATCCCGCTTGGCCCGCGCGAATCCGGGTTTAGTGTGCTGAGCGACACAAACATCACGCATGAGGGTGCGAAGGCGCTCTCCGAAGCCACCGACCGGTGTTGGGACGCGATCCTGGCTCACGATATCCGCGGTTTTGGACGATATTTCCGTGCCTCGCTTGAAGCACAGGTGGCGATGTTCCCCCATATGATGACGCCGATGGTGGCCAAGTTGATCGACCGCTACCGGGATGTCGCCCTAGGGTGGAAACTATCCGGTGCAGGGGGCGGGGGCTA
>JBJYXQ010000276.1:0-7207 GCA_046260035.1 Anaerolineae bacterium | reverse complement strand
ATGACCAAAATCGTCATCATCGGCGCGGGCAGCGGCTTCGGCGGAAGGCTCTCCGTAGACATCATGTCCCGCGAGGCCTTGCGCGACGCGGAGATTTGTCTGTGCGACATCCACCCCGGACGGCTCAAGCAAGTGACCAACTACGTCCAGCGGACAGTAGACAAGTACAATCTGCCGACGAAAGTGAGTGCGTCCACCGACCGTCGCGCTGTGCTCCCCGGAGCGGATTTCGTCATCACCTCGGTAGCTGTGGGGGGCGCCGCTTATGCAGGTTCCCCCTTCAAGGAAGAAATCGAAATCCCCCGCAAGTACGGCATCGAGCAATCCGTGGCGGACACGGTCGGCGTGGGTGGCGTCTTCCGCTTCTTGCGCACTGGGCCGGTACAGCATCAATTCTTCTGGGACATGGAGGAATTGTGCCCCGACGCCTACGTCCTCAACCACACCAACCCGATGGCAATGCTTATCTGGTTGCACTCGGTGGATTCGTCGGTGCGCAATGTCGGCCTCTGTCACAGCGTTCAGGGAACGACGATGCAACTGGCAGCAATGGTCGACGCCCCGTATGACGAAGTTTCGTACAAGGTAGCCGGCATCAACCATCAGGCCTGGGTACTCGAACTGATGCGCGGCAAAGAAGATCTCTACCCGCGCCTGCGCCAGTTCGCCGCCGATCCACAACACGTTGTCGGCGAGGAAGTACGCTTCGAGATCATGAAGCAATTCGGCTACTTCGTCACCGAGAGCAGCCGTCACAATTCGGAGTACTTGCCGTACTTCCGCCAGACGCCGGAGCTAAGGGCGCGCTTCGGGCAGCGCCTCCGCGAAGTCCCGGATGTGCCGCGCAACGTCCGCGAGTGGATGCAAGATACCGGCGTGGACGACGGCAATGCGCCTGTTGGGGAGTTGCGCCTCTCTCGCGAATTCACCACCGGCATCATGGAGGCGATGCTAACGAACGTCCCTTACAGCTTCAACGGCAACGTGATGAACACCGGTCTTATCACCAACCTGCCGGACGGCTGCTGCGTGGAAGTCCCGTGTATGGTCGATGCGCGCGGCGTCCACCCGTGCTACGTGGGCGACCTTCCGCCGCAGCTAGCAGCGATCAACCGCTCCAACGTCGCCGTGCAAGAATTGGCCGTCTACGCCGTCCTCAACCGCGATCCCGAAGCCGCCTTTCACGCCTGTGCGCTCGATCCGTTGACGGCGGCGATTCTGCCGCTGCACAAAATCCGCGCGATGTTCGACGAACTGTGGGCGGCGGAAGAACCGCTGCTCAAGTGGTTCGATCCACATCACACCGGGCCAGTGCCAGAGATTTGCGCGCCATAGGCAAGAAAGATGACAACACAACCCAATATTCTCGTCATTATGTCCGACCAGATGAAGGCTACGGCAAGCCATCTGTACGGCAACACGTTCTGCGAAACGCCGTCGATGGCGCGATTGGCTAACGATGGCGTACTGTTCGAGAACGCCTTTACCCCACACCCATTGTGCGTGCCTGCGCGGGTCTCGCTGTGGACGTCGCAATGGCCACACTCGCATGGTTCCCGGCGCAACGAGACATTGATGCCGCCGGATGCAACGCACGCCTTCAAGTTATGGAAAGAGGCCGGCTACCGACTTGGCCTCATCGGCAAGAATCACTGCTTTGAACAACAGGAAGACCTCGACCTGTTCGACGTGTGGTGTGAGATCGGTCACGGCTGGCTGGATGATAACGCCCAGACGAAAGGCATGCCCTGGTTCCGCCCCATCGAAAGCATCCGCGAGGCGCACGCATTGCGCCGCGCGATGGTTTCGCAAAGCCCGCGCTTCGGCTATGCCGTCTCCGATGCGCCGTTGGAAGATCACTCCACGGGCCTCATCGCCGGGCAGACTGTTCGATTCCTGGAACAACAAGGCGACGCGCCGTTCGCATTGTGGGTCTCATTTCCCGATCCCCACGAACCGTGGGTCGCACCACGCCGCTACGCGGAGCTGTTCCCGCCGGAGAAAATACAACTTCCGCCGTGGCGAGCGGGTGAATTCGACGGACCGGAAGTGCCGGAGCGCAATCGCGTACTCTACCAGATTCTGGGGATGGAAGAGGATGCCATAGGGGATGTTTACGGCGTGATGGGCGTTTATTACGGGATGGTGCGCTTCCTCGATGACGGGATCGGGCAAATTCTCGACGCGCTGGAGCGCCTGGGCTTGCGCGAGAACACCATCGTCGTCTTTTGCGCCGATCACGGCGACTTTATGGGCGAACATCGTATGACGTGCAAAGGCGGCGTCTTTTACGACTGCCTCACCCACGTGCCGTTGATCGTCTCATGGCCCGGTCACATCGCCACTGGACTACACGAAGATAGCTTAGTAAACCTGGTGGACATTGTGCCAACACTGCTAAACTTGCAGGGGCTGGATATACCTCGCTCAATGCATGGACAACCGTTGCCGTCCATCACTACTGAGGCACCACGCGACGCGACGTTCTCCGAGTACGGAGCAGGCGGCCCTCCCTTCACACTGGATGACCTTAACACACTGCCACAGCCCTACGGACGTCGCGCATTGATGCAATCCCTGCGGTGGCGCGAGGCCGAAGGCCGGCGCAAAATGGTCCGTACCCGCGAGTGGAAGTACGTCCACGATCCCATGGATAAGCCAAACGGGCATCCAAGCGACGAACTCTACGATCTCCGCAACGACCCGTGGGAGTTGACGAATGTAGTGAATGATCCTGCAAACCAGCGCGTGGTAGCGGAGATGCAGAAACGTTTAGCAGATTGGAGCATCATCACCGAGGATGCAAAACCGGTGCCTTTGCCATAACATCAACATCTTGTATATTTGAACAACAACGAGGAGGGTATTTTTATGACACGCAGACGCCGTACATCATACAGGCGATCGCGCTCCAGCTCACGCAGTGACAAACGGATGCGGGGTGCGGAACGGATCCTATTCATTGTAGGGGCAACACTTTACGTCATCGGGCTTTTTGGCGGCCTCAGCATGCTCGATATGCCCACGATGACGGCAACTATGCTCTTGGCCCTGGGCGGGGGCATGCTTCTCGCCCTTGCATTGATGTTCGTTTTTTAGCGCAGCCCAGACTGTGCGCGGACGAGACACCCGCGCTACACACGTTCGTTTCGCAGGAGAATCTTATGTGGGATCAAATGGAACTTTTCTCGCAATCCGACCACCCTTACACCGTCAGTGAGATCACGGGACGGATTCGCGCACTCCTGGAACAGGAACCGCTACTGCAAAACGTGTGGATCGAAGGCGAAGTTTCCAACTTCTCACGGGCTTCCTCAGGCCACATCTACTTCACGCTGAAGGATGCGGGTGCGCAGATAAGTGGCGTTGTCTGGCGGAGCCAGGCACAGGCGCTGTCGTATGTACCACGTTCCGGCGATCAGGTCGTCGTGCACGGTCGCATCGGCTTGTACGAGCAAGGTGGGCGCTACCAAATTTACGTCGATGCGATCCAGCCTGCCGGGCGTGGTTCGCTTTTCCAGGAATTCGAGCGCCTTAAAGCACAACTTGAGGCCGAAGGGCTATTCGCACCAGAGCGCAAACGCCCCCTACCCGCATATCCACAACGCATCGGTGTGGTCACATCGCCAACGGCGGCAGCTTTCCGCGATGTGATCAACGTGCTCACGCGACGCTACCCACTGGCGAAGGTTTTGCTTTCGCCAACGCTGGTGCAGGGCGAGACCGCCCCACCGCAGATCGTCGCAGCGCTGGCGGCGCTCAACGCGCAGGACAATGTGCGCGAGCGCCCGGATATTATTCTTATCGTGCGCGGTGGTGGTTCGCTCGAAGATTTGTGGGCGTTCAACGATGAACGCGTAGCGCGAGCCGTGGCAGCCTCTCGCGTCCCGGTGATTTCAGGCGTAGGGCACGAGACGGACTTCACGTTGACCGACTTCGCCGCCGATCATCGCGCCCCTACCCCATCGGCGGCAGCAGAGATGGCGACACCCGATCGCGGAGAACTGGAAGCCCTGCTACAGCAACGTCAGATGCGCTTGGCGCGCACCTTCGATGCAAAGGTACAGGGATTCCGCGACCGTGTCGCGCAGCTCAACCGCGCCCTGCAATACCTGTCACCGGCAGTCCGGCTCGCTAATGCCCGCCAGCGTGTGGATGATGTACTCGCCCGCGCGGACGCAGCGGTGGCGCACCGTCTGACCGTAGAGCGTCAGCAGGTGAAAGGATTGGCGGCACGCCTCACAGCGCTAAATCCCGACGCAGTGCTGGGGCGCGGATATGCGATTGTGCAGGAGCGCGAAACGGGACAAGTCATCGCATCAGCAGAGACAATCACGCCGGGACTGGCGTTGACCCTGCGATTGCAAGACGGCGAAGCTGCCGCGCGAGGGGAGTAGAACGTCTCCAGATAAGCGCGCTAACTTGGGGGTTCCTGTGCCGCGAAATGCCCACCCCGCACGTCGCGGGCCTGTGTGACCACAACGAAGCCGTCTTTGTCGATCTCGGAAACGATAGCTTTAAGATGCGCCATCTGCACATCGGTGATGGCGCACAGCAACACACTCCGGTCTTCCCCTGTATACATTCCTACGCCTTCCAATGCCGTCACGCCGCGCTTTAGGTCTTTCATCAGCCGGGCTGAGAGTTCATCCTTCTTTGTTGTGACGATGATGGCGAGGTTGGGCACGGCTTCATTTTTAAACCACTGTGGTCCTTTGTGCTGCCACTCATCACGACGTGGAGCGCCACGTTTTTTAAAGAGCAGATATCCTGCTATCGTCACGATGCCCAAGGATAGATAAGTCAGCGAAACTATTGCGAAGACCAAATATCCAGGGAATAACCGGCCAATCGCAGCACGCCCAATCAACTCCCGGAAACTGTCGATAGGAGCGGGATGAACAACCAGTTTGAGGATCCAACTGGCAAGTATAACGGCGACAATTGCTGCGTAGTTGCGGCGGAAACGGTTGCCTATCGCTTCCCAATGGGAAATAGGAAAAACCGGGTTTCGGAGCACCTCGTTAAGAGCATCTCCCCAATCCGCTTCCGGCTTGAATGGCGGCGCGAGCATCGTGGAAAAGAAATTTGTCTCCATCAGCCGCACGCGATGATACCACAGTGAGTAGTACGCATAACGACGCGCTTCAATGTTCAGAAAGATCAGCACCAAAAGCAGCGTCAACAGAAGGACAAAATGCGGGTTGTGCTGGTTGCCAAAAGAAAACGTCAGCGTGGCCGCGGTGGCAACCACAGCCCAATTCGTCGTCGTATCCAGACGGCTGCGCCACAGATTCACGCGTGTAACTTCGGCCCGGTACAAGTGTACCATCGCCGTGGTGAAGTTACCCTTATCAAGTTTATAGCCTTGATAAGTCCAGACGTTGTCAACATCTACACCGTTGTCAGCATCGTCGCGGTTCAAATCATCCACCGAAGCGTCAGATGCAGGAGGCATTTTGCTCATTATGACACCATATTGTAAAATTAGGGGCGAAACACATCTTGCACGTTATTGTAGTCAACTTGTTCATAAGAACAAGTGTTTTGCCCACAGTGCCCAAAAGGAGCATACAACTCTCCCCAGGGCACAAAGTAAAGGATCTCTTTTGTGAATAACGAACTTGTGCTTACACTCGTCATCCTGGCGGTCGCTATCGTGATGTTCCTCAGCGAACGACTTTCGGTCGATTTAGTGGCCCTTTTTGTGCTTGTCGCTCTCGGATTAAGCCGCATCTTGACCCCGCAGGAAGTCTTCTCCGGCTTTAGCGATACCGCCGTTATAACCATCATGGCCATTTTTATCCTGGCGTATGGCCTTGAAGTGACAGGCATCGCCGAACGCATTGGAGAGTTGCTTATGCGTTCCGCCAAGGGCAGTGAAACCCGCCTGATCATCACTTTGATGGCTACCGGTGCCTTTCTGTCGCTGTTCATGAACAACATTGCGGCTGCCTCAATCCTGCTTCCGGCTGCATCAACGATAGCGAAAAAATCCAACGTCAAATTGTCGCATCTGTTGATGCCACTGGCATTTGGAACGCTGTTGGGCGGAACGGCGACACTGTTTGCGACAACAAATATCGTTGTAAGTGGGATCTTGAAATCCAGTGGGTATCAAGGATTCAATATTTATGAATTTGCCCCAGTTGGGTTGCCGTTGATCATCACTGGGATCGTTTATATGGCGCTTTGGGGCAGGCGGCTCCTCCCGGCAGAACCACGGGGAGAGCGCGCCGATGTCATCCACCAAGCAGAGGCCGATTTATTGCACCTCTATCAGCTAGGCGAACGTCTTTTCCGGGTGCGGATACCGGCGGGATCTTCTCTGATCGAAAAGGATCTGGCTGAGAGCACGTTGCGAGAAAAATACGGGTTGAACGTGGTCGGTGTCGAGCTAAACGGGGGAACATTGCTTGCGCCGGAGCCGGATTTTGTCATTCAGCAAGGTGACGTCTTATTGCTAGAGGGGCGGTTGGAAGAGTTTCGCAAGCTTGATGTAGAGCCCTACTTGGAAATCCTTCCGTTGCGTCAATATACCAAAAACGATCTCGAATCAGCCTCTACAACGCTCGTCGAGGCCGTCTTATCGCCGCGCTCGCAACTCATCGGCCGAACGTTGAAAGAAGCACGCTTCCGGGATAAATATGGCATGATGGTGCTGGCAATCTGGAATGGCGAGCGCGTCGCGCGCACGCGATTGAGCAATACCCGGCTCACATTTGGCGATGCGCTGCTGTTGCAAGGTCCACGCAAAAAGCTCCCGTTGCTTCACACGGATCCCAACCTCATCGTGTTGAGTGAAGAAGATGACGAATCGCCGATTGTTTCCCGGAAAGGATGGCTAGCACTGACCATCTTTATTCTGACAGTTATTGTGGCCGCTATCGGCTGGTTCTCGGTAAGCGAAGTCATGCTAACGGGCGCTTTGGTGATGTTGTTTACCAACATCGTCACGATGGAAGAGGTCTATCACGCGCTGGTTTTGGGCACCCGCGACTATCTGGCCAAGACCGGTTTCAAGAAAGCGGTGCTGGGCCTTAGCGGCGGCATCGACTCCGCCCTTACCGCCGCCGTGGCGGTCGACGCCCTGGGCAAGGAAAACGTGGCGGGCGTGACCATGCCCAGCCAATACACCTCCCGGGGGACCCGGAGCGATGCGGAAACCCTGGCCCGCAACCTGGGCATCAAGCTTTACATTGCCCCT
>JBJYXQ010000275.1:0-2603 GCA_046260035.1 Anaerolineae bacterium | reverse complement strand
TGGTTGTTGGCGTAGGGGATGTTGCTCGGTGGCACAACCAGGTCGAAAGTGAAAAACGTCCTGGCAGCATCGGCGACCGGGGTGTCACCGTAGTGCTCGCGGTAGTTCTTGACCACGTTCGCGCCACCGAAGTCGCGCGCCGTGCGCACGTCCAGGTCAAGCCAGATAATGTCGCCTGCCGCGACCGATGCGCCCGGCGCAGTATGACCGGCGAAGATTTTCTGGATAAGAGTCTGTCCAGGCATAGATTCCTCTCTCAATGCACCGGCGCGAGATACAATAGCACGGCGAAATAATGGCAAAGACTGCCGAGGAGCACAAAGAGGTGCCAGACGCCGTGCATATAGGGAATTTTCTTCAGAGCGTAGAAGATGACGCCAATTGTATATGCCGCCCCACCCGCCGCTAACCAGATCAACCCACCGACGGGGATATTGATCAGCAAAGATTTGATCACCAGAACACCCAACCACCCCATCAGGATGTACATCAGGACCGACAGCTTCTGCAGGCGGTTGATAAATATTGCTTTGAAACTCACCCCCAAAATCGCGAGGCCCCAGATGAGGATGAGGAACGTCCAACCCCACGCCCCCTGCACGCCGAGTAGCAGAAACGGCGTGTACGTCCCGGCGATGAGCAAGAAAATCGAGGCGTGATCGATAATGCGGAAAACGCGCTTGACCTTGGGCTGCTGAAAGCTATGGTACAGCGTCGATGCCACATACAAAATGATCAGTGACGCGCCGTAGATGCTGAAGCTCACCACCTGCGTCACGTTCCCGTAGAGGATCGCCAGCACCACCAGCACGGTCAGCCCGGCAACGCTCAACCCTGCACCGATCCCGTGGGTGACGCTGTTCATGATCTCCTCACCCAGGGAGTAAAGACGGGTGATTGTGCGATCTTTAAAGTCTTTCAATTGGTTGGACGTCATACCACCTCTTTTACTGCGGGATATATCCACATCCCTCACACACAAACGTGTGCACGCAACATCCTGTGACCACGTATGGTGCATACACCAGCGTGTGCTCCTGGCCCTCAATCGCGCCGCAAAGCCGGCACTCACGCCGCCAGCAGTAGACGGCGTCCGCGCCCAGGTCTATCCATTGGTGCGCACACGGAGTTTTTGGCTCGGTGGGATTATAATCAACCGATTCTCGATTCAAGATCCTTCCCCTGCCCCAACCGCAAAACGGCATGGAAGCTGATGAAGTCCGCGTGGTTGACGATGGTCGCTTCGGTGGTACGTTGCACTTTGTCGCCCTCTCCGGCGTGCGTGGCGATGATGTGCTGCACTTCAACGGGCAGGCCACAGCGCGCGGCCAATTCCATGCCGGTGAACGGGTGCCGCAGCATCTTTCCTGACGCCGTCTGCACGAACACACCCGGCTCACGCTCTTCGTACTCCAGCAGCTTGCCGACATCCCGTAGGATACCACCGGAGATGAGAATGTCCATATCCACCGGCACGCGGTCGCCGTAAAGATCGGCGAAGACCTCCGCCGCTTTGATGGCGATCTGCGCCACAGCCCGCGTGTGCTCGATGAAGTTCACCGGGCACGGATTGATGAGCAGCGAGAACGGCATCCGCGCCAAGGCTTCCAGCGTCCACCCACCCTCGCGCATCGCCAGTTCCCACGTCTGGATCGTCCGCTCGCGCAAATCCGCATCGGCGATCAAGTTGAATTCAGGGATTGTGTTGAGTAATTCATCGCGCATTTTACACTCCAGTTACAGGTTTCAGGTTGAAAGTTAAAAGTTGTTTGATCACATTGCTAACCTTCGACTTCGAACTTTCAACTATAAGGTTCGCTCTTCCGGCCCATTATACGCGTGTGCCGTTGGCGAAATCCGCCGCATGGGGCGTTGGTTCATAATTTCGTCGAAGACGTGCGCGGTGAGGCCGACGGTGCGGGCGATGGCGAAAAGGCCGTTGCCCATCTCCGGCGGGAAGTCCATCTCGCAGAGCACCGCCGCGATGGCACCGTCCACGTTGAGCGGCAGTTCTTTACCAAGCGTCTCCTTCATCGCCTGCTGGATCGCGTGCGCCATCGCTACGTAGTCACCTGCGATGCCCACTTCCTCCGCAATGGCGAAAAGCCGCGCCGTGCGCGGATCATTCGAGTGGATGCGGTGCCCGTAGCCGGGAACGCGCTTTTTCTGCGCACGATACGCTGCCATCAGCGCGCGCGCCGTCGTGAGCGCATCCTCGCCCGCTTCGCGCTGCCGCGCCACAGCTTCGAGCAACACCTGCATGCAGCCTTCAATCGCGCCACCGTGATGCCGGTTGATCGTCATCACACCTGCTGCGATGCCCGCCGTGAGTGGCCCGCCGCCGGAAGCCACGGTCCGCGCCGCCAACACCGAGGGTGGTGTGGCCCCGTGATCCACGCTGGCGACGAGGAGCGCGTCCATCACGCGTCCCTGCGCTTCCGTGGGCAATTCGCCTTTGAGGACCAGATACACCACGTGCGCAAACGGGACACGGCCCATCAATTCATCAATCCGATAGCCGCGCACGGCCACCTTGTTCGGCTCGATCTTCGTGATTGGTTGAGTCCAGAGTTGTTCAGTCATTTCCGTCTCCTTATCAGGTA
>JBJYXQ010000274.1:0-3621 GCA_046260035.1 Anaerolineae bacterium | reverse complement strand
TCATCCTTTACCAGTGGTTCTCGACCGCGGAGAAGGCGTATATGTCTGGGATGTGGAAGGCAAGCGGTATTATGATTTTCTTTCAGCTTACTCGGCTGTTAACCAGGGACACTGCAACCCGAAGATTGTTAAAGCCATGACCGATCAGCAACACGCTGCGATGTTCGGTTGCCAGCGCCACCAACTCGTCTGCAGCTGCACGCGCACGCATTTTCATATTCGTCATACGCTTTCGCGATACCGGGCAGATCGCGGGCGTGAGCGGGCCCTTCGAGCGCATCGCCCGGCTTTCCATGTCTTAACAGTGTGATCCGCATTTGTGAACCTGTTATTCCTGGTTAGCGTAACTTTCCCTGTTATCGCCGGCCAGCCCTTGAATTACCAATAAACAGGATCATTGAATGGGTCAACACATACAGGACGGTCACGGATAATTGGAATGGGATCTCCTGTTAAGGACTGGCCAAGCCAACCTTCCGGCATTGACAGCTGTAGTGGTGCCTGGATGACAGTTTCCGACAGGGGTTGAAACCCGACTTTGGTATAGAACGCCGGATCACCATAGGTAATCACGACGGCCACAGACCGGTTTTTCAACTCGTCAAGGCCGTACGTGATCAACGCCTGTCCCACGCCCTTCCCCTGATGCCCGGTGCCAACTGCTACAGGTGCAAGCATGTAAACCTCGATGGGCTCATTGAATCGAAGACGAGTAAAGAAAATCGCCCCGATTAAAATATTGTCTTCATAGGTGCCGAGGCAGATTATTTGCCGATCGTCTGTTTCTGACGCCAGCGCCGATACAAGACGTCCAATCAGCCTCCCTTCTTCCCCTCCTTCCGATGAGGTGAAAGCGGATGTAAAAAGATTTGTTATTTCTTTTTCGTTGTTTTTATCGAGGATACTGTGATGCATGCCTTTTCCTGTCGATCCAGATTGCCCAGCGTCGTCCGGCAATATGCGCTTTGCCCAAGTGTCGCCGCCCCTGACTTGCGCGACTTGTTAGAAGCCCGCCCACAATTGCCCTGCACTCTTAACGAATTGACCAACACCCCGATCAACGTAAATGCCAAACTGAGCAATGCACGAGTATGCCAGGGCAAACTGTGCAACTGCATACCCCGCTACCGTGAACTGGCTGAGACTGAACACACCAATACCGAATTGCGAAATATTAATGATTCCAGCACCAAACTGTCCGATTGAGATTACCCCAACTGCCGGCACAGGGACTTTATTGGGCCGATACTTGAAGGAAATATGGACCAAGGGCAAGCCCACAAACTTTGCTTTTGACTTGTATTCGAAACCCCAGCCATCCCAATCGGGTTTGGCCGGATACGGAGCGCCGCATGACGGACATGCGAAAGCCTGCTCACTCACCAGATGCTGACATTCGCGACACTGTTCCATCATTTTTGCTTCTAACGCTCAAGCTCAGCCGCGCAGGTTTTTGCGTCGGCTGGAGTGCATTGTTGGGCAGCTTTGATCACGCGCCTACCCTATGTCCTGTAGTTCGATCATTAGGTCGGTAAAAGAGCAACCCCATTGCCGCGAGAGCCGCGAACGATGCTCCGGCAATAAATGTGGCCGAGGCACCGTACATGCTCCATAGTGACCCAGCGATAACGCTTGCCAGCAACAACACCCCACCACTTACCAGATTAAACACCCCGAAGGCCGTCCCGAGTAACTTAGGGGGTGCCGTATCTGCAACAAGTTTCGACAACAAGCCTTGGGTGAATGCCATATGCAGTCCCCAGAACGCCACGCCAAGGAAGGCAAGCGGCAGTGAAACAGCCATCGCTAACATAACATCAGCGACGACGAGTAACCCAAGTCCGAACACTAATAGCTTTCGCGCCGAAAGTCGGTCAGCCGCCACGCCCGCCGGATAGGAGAATAATGAGTAGACAATATTCATCACAATCATAATTGCTGGCACATAAGCGAGAGCAAGTCCGACGTCCTGTGCACGAAGAATTAGAAACGCCTCACTGAAGCGAGCAAGAGTAAAGACAGCTCCCAGCATAACGACAAACCAGTATCTGAGGGGCAGGCGTTTGGCATCCCTCAACGTCAGGTGATTTCTGGAATGTGTGGTGTTTTCATTGGACTCGGGTTCGCGGAGTGCAACAATCAGCAGAAATACCGCGATGAACGCAGGTATCACAGCTATCCACAACACTGATTTGATGTCGTTTGCGAACAAGATCATAAAGACAACCGCTAGCAGCGGACCGACAAAGGCCCCTACTGAATCTAGCGCCTGGCGCAGGCCATAGGCCGCACCCCGAAGTGGTGGTGGTGTAATATCGGCGATCAGCGCATCACGGGGTGCGCCCCGAATCCCTTTGCCAATGCGATCGACAAAGCGTGCGCCGAACACCCATCCAATGGATGTTGCGAGTGGAAATACCGGTTTGGTCAAGGCTCCAATTGCATACCCAATCACAACGAGAATTTTGCGTTTCCTGAAGTAATCACTGAGCGTGCCGGAAAACACCTTCGTGGTCGCAGCGATGCCCTCGGCAACACCCTCGATAATCCCTACCGTGACCATGGATGCGCCGAGCACCGTGGTCATAAATATCGGTAAGAGGCTGTGAACAAGCTCGGATGATATGTCCATAAACAGCGAGACAAATCCGAGTACCCAAATACCGCTCGGCAACTTGCGATTAACACCCGTTGTGGAAGATAGCGATTCAGGGTTACTTGGTTGTGATGAGGTCATGAGCGCCTTTTCCTACGCTGCCCAACGCCGGCCGGAAGCTTTGGGGCGCGCTGGCGCGGGGCGTGCGCAAGCACGACCCGTGACAGCGCGGACCGACAGCTTCACGGCCTTGTTAGACGTCATGCCTCCGCCACGGCCATTCCCCATGCAATATGCACGTACACGGCCGGATCGAACGGGTCCGGAACGGACACTTCGGAAGTGTCGATCAATAGGATGAACACCGACGTCGGCTCCGCAGCACCGATTGCGTGGTCAGCCCAGCGCGATCGGATCAGGAAGTGATCGACGCGCATGAGTCGGAACGGCAATGGCTCAGCCACCTTGAGTTGGTAGTCGAACGGCTCGTCCAGCCTGACGAGAAACCAGTCTGAGTTTCCTTGAACATCGCGGTGACGGCCGCCGAGCACTCCGGATCGCGGAAGCAGAGACGCGAACTCATCGTTCTGGTCCGCGTATTCGATTCGGACTCGTCGAGTCACGTTCGTCTCCGCGTTTCTCATGACGTCTAACGTTTGGATCAGCGCGAGCTTGCGAGTCGGCTGTATCCGTTTGTTGGCGATTTTTGTGACTCATTTTCTTTCTTAAGGACTGTGCTCCTTTTGAAATCCAATACGTGGGAATCGTAACGAGAATGAGCCCATAGGCCCAACCAAAGAATAGCGCAAAAGTCTTTGACCCCCCGTCATTGGGATCGAATGGATGTAAGAAGGCCCACTGAACAAAGGGTTGAAGAATGACCCAGAATACGAACGCAGACGAAAGCAGGAGAAACCATTTCCATACTTTTGTTGCCATAAGGGAAGCCGCGAGCGCAATTCCTGCCGGCAACGCAATGAGAGGTATCAAATATGGATTCATATTATTCTTTTTGCCAACTACAA